>JAKLHG010000180.1 GCA_022710255.1 Candidatus Hydrogenedentota bacterium | reverse complement strand
ACACCAAAGACATAGCGCAGCGGGACACCGGCCAATTGCAGGAGTACCTGGCCGTAATAGGGCAGCGCCAGCAGCCATAGTATCTCCAGCACTACCACACATACCAGGAATTTCAGGCAGAAACCGGGCAGTCCCCACGACTGCTTCCTGGTGACAATATGGTTCCGGTTAACGATGTACTCCACCCACAGCAGCCAGACGGCCACCACGAAAATGATGTATATGGCCTGCCAGACATATTCATGGGCAAAGTTAAACCAGACGCGGCTTTTATCCAGGGCGCCGATAAGGGCGAGCACGGTAAGCCGGAACACGTTGACGCCATACATGATCGGCAACCCGGCGGCAAGCCCGATGCATCGTTTCCTCCAGATCGTGGGAAAGGCCAGAACAGCCGCCAGGAAAATGGCCATGATTTCGATGGCGCCGCACTCGGGAATCAGAATGAAAGGAAAGGTCAGTGAGGTGTCGGTTTTTCCCGAACCGTCATCGCGGCGAAGGGCCTGCTGCTCCAACCGGAGTTTCTGAAGTTCTTCCTGCACCACCGCAATGCGCTGGCTCTTCTCCTCGGGATCGACCAGCAGGTTATCCTCCAGCCCGTTCAATTCTCCCAGGGTGGCATCAATCCGGGTGGATATCCCTTCACGCAACACAAAGTGCACGCGCGGACCGTTGGTCCGGGGTTCCTGGTTGTGCCGCATGCCGAGCGCGCGATAGGACCACCGTTCCCATGCGCTCAGCGGTTCCGGGGCGGCCGAGGCGATTTCCGCCTCCGTGGCTGCCTCCCGCCCTTCCGTCCACGCGGCGATGGCGGCGCGCGTCTCTTTCGGGTTAAACCGGCCATAATGAAGCGGTTCCAGTTCGGCACGGCCGATTTGGTCCAATGTCATGGCCGTATGATTGGCGACCTGAAACAGATACCAGTCATTCAGGCGCGTGTGGATGGCATACCGATAGGAGGTCAGCAATGCAAGGGTAGTGATCACAAAAACGCTCACAAAACGCGCGATGCGCCTGCGATTTTCCCGTTTAAGCCGCGCTTCTTCTTCCGAGGCGGTCGCTGTTTCCCGTTCTTCCGTCATTCCCGTTGCGGACTCCATACATAGCACTTAAACCTTGCTTACTTACCCCTAGGCTTCCTGCGGCACAAAGTATGCCACAATTCCCGCATCCGCCACAAACCCGCACGGCAGCGGGCCTTGCGTCTGTCAGGCAATTCAGCGCCGATTTCCGGAGCGTTTTTCACGATAAAACTTTTCCAGCGCCTCCCAGACTTTTTCAGCGGGCCCGCGCACAACGGGCACATCGGGCAGGGAATTCAGAAACATCCGCCCATAATACTTGGTCACAATACGGTTATCAAGAACAACCACCGTTCCCCAGTCGGTGCGCCTGCGAATCAGGCGGCCGAAGCCTTGGCGCAGTTTGATAACGGCCTGGGGAACGGAAAAATCCATGAAAGCGTTTCCCCCGGCTTGTTCAATGGCCTTGGCGCGCGCCTCGAGGATGGGTTCCGTGGGCACCCGGAACGGCAGCCGGGTGACGATGACGCATTGGAGCGCTTCACCGGCGACATCTACACCCTCCCAAAAACTGTCCGTGCCGAACAGGACGCTTGAGATGTCTTCACGAAAAGCCTGCAACAGGCGGGACCTGGAATCCCTTCCCTGGCATAAGGGCCGTATGCCCCGGGAGAGCAACTCGTCCTCCAACTGCTCATACGCAAAATCCAGAGAACCAAAGGAAGTAAACAGGACAAAGGCGTGCCCTCGTGTGATTTTCAATATGGACCGAATGTGCTCCACGGCTGTCTCCAGGAAAGCAGGCGCATTGGGATCGGGCCCGCCCGTAGGCACGCAGAGCAGGGCTTGACGCTTGTAGTCAAAGGGCGAGCCCAGGAGCAGTTCCTGCACCCGGCCCGCTTCCGCCAGGTCCAGGCCGATTCGACCTTTGCAATAGTCGAATTTTTTTTGCACTGCAAGGGTGGCGGAGGTCATGATGATACTGTCCGTTTTCGCGTACACCCATTCGGCGAGGGGTTTGCCCACGGCAAGAGGGCAACGAGCGATACGCACCTTGTCTTCATCCCGGCTGTTGATTTCAATCCAGCGCACGGTGTTGTCTTCCAGGGTTTCCTCCGTGAATTCCGTCAGGGCATCGGCCACCTGCTGCATTCGGCGCAGACACGCCGCCAGTTCCACAACCTCCATCTGTACGGGTGACTCATCCCCGGGCTCGAGAGACCTGATTGTTTTCAGTTTGTCGAGCAGGTCCTGCGCCAGCCGCATCAATACCTGCGTCTGAAAAACAGCGGGCAGTATGATCTCCTCATGGAGTTCCCGCAGGGAGGCGGCGCTTAGAATCTCAGGCGTGAGCCGCCATTGAATCTCCCGGCCGATTTGACCGGAATTTTCGGACGTATATTCACGCAGGGCGGTAAACGCGTCATCTAGCGTGTCTTCGGTCAACAATACGGCAGGCTGCACCTGTTTCTCAATCAATTCCAAATAGGCCTGGTATTCATCAATGGAAACCTGTGGGCAGTTGCGCATTAATTTTAGTTTAAGGAAGGGAAGAAGGCCCCGTTCCTGTCCGCTTTCAACATGCAGGAGCCGGTTCATGGTCTTGCGCATGCCGGCCCGGGTCGCTGAAATCCCAAAATATTCGGTTGCCGCATCCTCAATGCTGTGGGCCTCATCAAGAATAACCCGCCCGTAACTGGGCAGCACGGCCGAGGCGGAAAAATCCCCCGTTTCGCGCTTGACTGCCACATCGGCGAAGAGCATATGGTGGTTGACAACCAGCAGGTCCGCGGCCGCCATATCACGGCGCGCCTGCATGAAAAAACAATTTCGGAAATGGCGGCAACTGCCGCCCACGCAAACGTCTGCCTCGCAGCATACCCGTTCCCACAACATCCGGTCCGGCATAAAGGGCAGGTCGCTCACACTTCCGTCGCGGGTCTTCTCCGCCCAATCCACGATACCATGAAGTTGTTCAAGGCGGTGCGGTTCCTCAAAAAGGGTAACTTCGGAAAAGGCCCGGTCCAGTTTATGAAGGCAAACATAATTGCCACGCCCCTTTACCAGGCAGGCGTTGAATTCTTCGCCGAGGCAATTTCGTAACAGTGGAAGATCGTGCAGGATGATCTGTTCCTGCAAATTGATGGTGCGCGTGGAAATGACGATGCGCTCCTTGTTGCGCAGCGCCCATAAAGTTGCGGGCAGCAGGTAGGCCAGGGTTTTGCCCACGCCTGTGGGCGCCTCTATCAGCGCGATGCCGTTTCTGTTAAAGGCGGCCGCAATGGATTCGGTCATTTCGATTTGCTGTGGCCGCAACTCGAAGCCGTCCAGCTTGCGGGCAAGCGTACTGTCCGCGGCAAAGGCCTGTTCCAGTTCGCGGGCATTGAGGCATTCCCGTTCCCTGGGAAGAAACGGTTCTACCACCACATAAACGGACGTGGTTGCATTATCCACAATATACACGCCATGCCCGTGGGCGCTGTAGATGGATGCCAGTTCAAGGTCCGCATCGCTGGGCTCCAGGTTGCCCGAAGGATGATTGTGCAGCACCACCTCGCGCAGTTCAAGCATGGCGAACAGTGCGGGTACCGCGCTTGCATGACCGCGCGCGAGCACGCGCACAGCGGTCAGCAAACCGTTTCCATCCAGCGCGCCGGCACAAAATACCTCATTCCCCCCGGCCTCCTGAATATGGCCATGCAGCTGGTCCGCGGCTTCCCGCGTCATTCTGTTCAGAATGGATTCACCTTGAGCCATTACAATCTTGTCTCCGGAACCCCCGTCGCCCGGCGGGCGCTGGCCGCTGTCCTACCTTGTTTCGCATCATCCCCGTGGATGGTACTTCTTGTGCGCATGTGAAAGACGCTCAGCGCTGACATGCGTATAGATCTGCGTGGTACCGATATCGGCATGCCCCAACATCTCTTGTACCGCCCTCAAATCCGCGCCGTGGTCCAGCAGGTGTGTGGCAAAGGAATGCCGCAGCATATGGGGGGCCACGCGCTGGGAAATAGCCGCGGCGGCCGCGTAACGCCTGACCAGGCGCCAAATTGTGCTCCGACTCAGACGTCTTCCGGTCGCGCCAATAAAGAGGGCATCATCACGGCGCGCCCACTGCGCCCGTAACGGCAACCAAGCCGACAGTTTCTCAAGGGCGGCGCGGCCCAGCGGCACCATCCGGTATTTAGCGCCTTTGCCGTAAATACGAACGCTACTTTCTTCCATCTGTACATGTTTCACCGGAAGGGCGGCCAACTCCGAAATACGCAAACCACAAGCGTAGAACAGTTCGAGTAATGCCACATCACGCACGCCGGCCACAGTCTGAATGTCCGGCATGCGCAGTATCCGTTCCACCTCTTCACTGGAAAGGCAACGGGGTAGTCGCCTTAACAGCCGTGGCGTGTCAATCATAGCGGTCACATTGGCAGCGCAGTGGCCTTCTTCCGTCAAAAACGAGTGAAAGCGGCGTATGGCGCTTAAATGCCTGGCCAAAGACCGCGACGACAAACCGGACTCACGGAGCCGGGAAAAATGGTCCACCACCTCTTCCAGCCGTATTTCCGCAGCCGCCTTTACACCGGCCTCTTCCAGAAAACGCAAGTAGAGGCGGATATCCGCAGCGTAAGCGGACAACGTCCGTTCCGAGAGTCCGGATTCAAAAACCGCAGACTCCATGAAACGATCAAAACAATCGGTCAGCGATATCCCAGAGGCAGCCATCGTGCACTCCAAAACAAACGCCCCGGCGTCGTCAAGACGACACCGAGGCGCACTTAACTACTTCAACCGAACGTATGGTATGTACTTATCAGCCGGCCAGCGTAATCTTGAATTCAGCGCGGCGGTTCAGTTTGCGGTTCGCGGCCGAGTCATTCGGGACCGCCGGACGGTCATAACTGAAGCTCTGCGTCTGAATGCGGGCTTCTTCAATGCCGTTTTCAATCATATAACGCTTGACGGCATCAGCGCGACGCTGACCCAGCCCCATGTTGTATTCATGGGAACCGATATCACAGGTATGCCCTTCGATAAGCACCGCGTCGCCCGGGTACTTCTTCATCTCGGCAATCAGTTTGTCAACTTCGGCTTTGCCTTCCGCTTTCAGCACGGCTTTGTCGAAATCAAACAACACGTTGTTCAGGATAATCGCGGTACGCTGCGGGGCCGCAGGGGGTTGCTCCGGAGGCGGAGGCGTTTCAACTACCGGTTCTTCGGGCTTGCAGGCCTGATAAACGATACCGCGGTTGCCCCACAGTTCGGCATCATCCGTGTTGGAGGCGGGGCATACCGGCCACCACCAATAACCGCAACGACTCATTTGGGCAGGGCATCTGCCGCTCTCAGGCTGGGGTTCCGGGGTTGCGCCTGTCTTACCCCACCATGACATATCATCCCATACTTTGGCTGCCTGTGCAGGCAAACCCATGGAAATCACCGCCACCACACACGCCAGTACCAGAAATCTCTTCATCTTGTTTCTCCTTCTCGCTAAAGGTTCTCTTCTGTAAGTGCCCTTCCGAAAAACTCTTTACAAAACAAACAACATTTAAACGAACCGTCCGTCCGTATTAAACCAGAAAACACCCCAAAAAGTCAAGCAAAATTTTGCGGCTCTTCTGAATGCCTTACAGTTTACCGGACATCCCTTTCAGTTTGCGTGTATTGTACCACAACGAATGGCGTTTCGCAAGTTATTTATCCTGCCCGCAAAACACTTCCCCTGTGGAGGAGCCAACATTCCTAAAACACGACATGCCGCGTCAAAATGCAGGAGTGCCCACCAGATATTTACAAACAAAGCCGGAGCGCCACCATACATGGTATATGAATAAACCTGTGTTGGATGCACCCCTTCTTCCATCGTCGCGCCATTCTGGTTCACTCCGCCTGTGCGCTTCCCCCTCCGACCATGCAACAGGAATTCTCTTGTCTTTCTTGCGTAATCATCGGAACGGGTACCTCGGTTTTGTTTTAGTAATTACGTAAAATCTGCGCGAAAATGGCGTGACCCATCCCGTCACCCCTGTGTCTTTTCCGGGAAGGAAGTAGTACACACACTCCTTGTTTTTTTAACTGTCCTTGAAACGATTGCCGCTTTACGCGATGAACAAATAATCTTTGAGTTCACGATAGTTTCCAGGTTCGAGCCGGGCACGAATATCGTCCCGCGCCCCGCGCGCGCCGACAGCGACTACAATAAAGCAGGTGCCGGGGGGCGGCAATGCGTCCTGGGAGATTACCGGTACCCCGTGTATGCTTCGCCCGATTTTTCGTGGATGAACATCCACAACGGCTGCGGGCGCCTGGGGCCACTCCCGCAGCCATCTTTTGCCGACTTCACCCGCCCCCCACTGAATAAAGGCGCCCTCCCGCCTCTTCAGATAGGTTTGAAAGAGATAATGACGCTTCATCGCGCGAAAGGCGGCCGGGCTGTACCTCGGGTCCGTCATGGACAAACGCCCGGGATGTTCACGCCATCGCAGCAGCGGGGCGTCCGGTTTGCCGAACCGCGCACCGGCCATCCACGCGCGCAGGACAAGGTCGTAATCTTCAGGCCACGCGCCCTGACGGTACCCGCCCAGGCATTTCAGAAAAGCACGACGCATCATGAAAGTCGGGTGCGGGATGGGACATTCCACAAATATCTCACGTACGATTTCTTCATGGTGTACCAGGCTGTTTATCCAGGATTCGTATCGTATTCTGCCGCTGCCCGGAGTGGCACCCAGGGGCAGAACCTGTCCTCCGCACAGGTCAAGGGCCGGATCGGCTTGAAACATGGCGGCCTGCATGGAAAGCCGCCCGGGCAGGGCAATATCGTCCGCATCCATACGAGCCAGCAATGCACCGTGGGCTTCGGCGCAAGCAAGCCGCAAAGCGGATACAATCCCCGCATGGGGCCCGCCGCAGAGACGAATACGCGCGTCCCGGGCAGCATATTCCCGCAGGATACGGGGCGAATCATCCGTGGAACCGTCATCTGCAACCACCAGTTCCCAGTTCTCATACTGCTGTTCGATCAGGGAATCCAGGGCTTCGGCCAAAGTTTGCCCGGCATTGTAGACCGGCATGATAACGGAAATATGGGGGGGAGTCTGTATGGACATCGGCGGTTCCGACCAGGATTGGCCATGACGACAACACAGCCCGGATAGAGCTGCCTTGTCGCGCCTGTGGGCGGCAAACGGCCAATTCCCGCGCTACAGAGAACTGACAGGCGTATCAAACTGCTGTAAGAAAGGATAGACCCGTTCCGCGATAAACTGACGGGTATGTTGCAGGTTCGTTAGAAGAGGTTCCACGTTATCGGCGCCGACGGCCTGACGCCCGAACACGGTTTTCACTTCAACGAACACCTCGTTGTTGCTGTGCCGGAAAGATTCAATATTGAGATGCAACACGCCGGCATGCTCACTGGTTTCCGGAAATACGAACC
>JAKLHG010000018.1 GCA_022710255.1 Candidatus Hydrogenedentota bacterium | reverse complement strand
TACAGGCGTGTCTTGTCGCCCTCGGGGATGCCGCAATCGGCCAGAAAGATATTGATGCCGTAGTGACAGGTGTTGTCCGCCATATCATCAATGCCCGCATGGGAGAAATGGCAGATGACGTTGGCGTCGTTCAGCCGGGCCATGGTCACTTCGGAGATGATCATTTCCAGGAAGGCGGAAAAGGTACTGAAAATACCCTGCTTGCCTTTCTTGAAACCGAAACCTGCGGCCGCGGAAAAGTTGCCTCGCTCCTGCACGCCGCCATTCACGCAGACTTCCGGGAATTCGGCACGGATACCCTTGAGCCCGGTGGAACCCTCCAGGTCGGAATCCACTACCAACACCTTCTCCTTGCGTTCCTTTTCGGACATGCCGGCAAGGATACCGTTGACGATTTTGCCGAATTCAACACGGTTGCTTGCTGTCTCTTTGGTGCATCCCCGATAACTGTAGCCGCCGCGTTCCTTGGCGACATTTTCCAGATATTTCACCGCGTCGCCATGGCCGCGCATATTCAAGTATGCCATGGCAAGGTCGGTCTTGATGACATCATGCCCCGCATGGCTGCCTTCGAGCCCGGCGATGCCGGGCGCCATTTTCCGTTTATTGACGAGCGCTACGGGACCATTTTCACGCACTGCCGCCGCCATGCGCGCGTAAAGAGCGTCAAAGTCTTCGCCTTCGCCCGCATCCACCTTCAGTCCATGCCCGCTCAGGGTGCGTCCCAAGTCAAAACCGGGCAGATACTGGGACGGATGACCGCTGATGGTGACGTCGTTGTCATCCAACAGCAGTTTCACATTCAGTCCGCGTGCCACGGCGAAACGGGCCGCCTCCGCATCGTTGCCCTCCATCTGAGAGCCATCCGAACCAAAAACAAACACCACCTTGTCCGGATTGGCCATGGCAACGCCATTGGCGAAGGGCCACAAGTGGCCAAGCCGTCCGGAGGCGAATTTGATGCCCAGTTCCGGGTCCAGTTCCGGGTGGCCGTAGAGACCGCGTCCGGCCGCGCGGTAATCGAGCAAGCGGCCCAAAGGCATATCACCGTTAAAGGCCGCGAGGGCGTATTGCAGTGCCACCCGGTGCCCGCTCTCGTCAAAATGGACCGGGTAAAAGCGATGAGATCCTTTCATGAATGCATCGGCGATAAGCGCTTCGGGAACGATGCTGAATGCGCCGCCGGTGTGGCCGCCCAGGCCGCGAGCGCCTGCCACCGCGGTAAAAAAGACAATGGTGTCCCGCATGATCTGGATATTGGTCAATAATTGGCGGCGCTGCGTCTCGCTCAATTCTTCGCGTAAGGGGTCAATGGACACGGGTTTGTACTGAGATGTCTGCATGGGGAATGTCATGGCAATAACCTTCTTGATTTTTTTGGGGGGGAGAGCCCCGGCACCGGCCCGCACCAACGAGCGGTCCGCTCCCGCTCATGGCAGATACGCCCGGGTGAATTCTCTGCCCACAAGTATACCACGTTCGGCGAAAATATACCACCCGATGTGGACCATGAAAAGGACAAGCGACGTGTGGCCGTGGTACCGTTATTTTTATCGTGCGGATAATGGGTGTATAATGCATTTTTCAAAGTAGCGGCATGTAGGCTGATGCACAAAGATAATCAGGAAGGGCTGAACTATGAAGACCGGGCACAAGGGATGTGTATTTGTTGCGGTACTGATGGCGGTTGCGGCGGCATACGGACAACAGGTGGTTCACTATGAACAAGTGCAAAGCTGCTGTGGTGGCAACGAACAAAGGAGCGAAGCGCCCATGACCATTCACAAACGACCTTTCGGTACGACACCCGAAGGCGCGGCGGCGGATTTGTATCTGCTGGCTGCGGCGTCTGATTTTAAAGCGACCATAACCAATTATGGCGGCATTCTCGTTTCCCTGTGGGCTCCGGACCGTAACGGTAAAATGGCTGATATCGTGCTCGGTTTTGATGATGTGAGCGGCTATGCGGCGAAGCACCCCTATTTCGGCGCCATAGTCGGGCGTTATGGAAATCGCATTGCCGGGGGGCAGTTCACTTTGGACGGTAAGACGTACTCCCTGGCGAAGAATGACGGGCCGAACCACCTTCACGGCGGCGCGCGCGGTTTTGACAAGGCCCTGTGGGCCGCCGAGCCGTTGATACGCGATGACGCTGTAGGGTTGAAACTGACCCATACCAGCCCGAACGGGGACGAGGGGTATCCCGGCAATCTTTCCTGCACGGTAACTTACTGGCTTACCAACACGAAAACCTTGGAAATCGAATATACGGCCGTCACCGATGCGCCTACCCCCGTGAACCTGACCAATCACAGCTATTTCAACCTGAAAGGCCATAACGGGGGCGATATCCTGGCGCATGAACTGACCCTTTTTGCGGACCGGTTCACCCCTGTGGACGAGACGCTTATTCCCACGGGCGAACTGCGTCCGGTGGAGGGTACCCCCTTCGATTTCAGAACGGCGGCAGCCATTGGCGCACGCATTAATACCGAAGAAGAACAATTGGTGCGCGGCAAGGGCTATGATCATAACTTTGTGCTGGACGCGGATGCGAAAGGCAGATTCGTACAAGCGGCGCGTGTGCGCGAACCCCAAACGGGGCGCGTTCTGGAAGTCTATACCACGGAACCCGGGGTGCAGTTTTATTGCGGCAATTTCCTTGACGGCAGCAATATCGGCAAGGGCGGCGCTGTGTACAATCACCGCAACGGGTTCTGCCTGGAAACGCAGCATTTTCCCGATTCCCCCAACCAGGAGACCTTCCCCTCCACCGTGTTACGACCGGGGCAGATGTACCATGCGCAGACTCATTTCCGATTTTTGACCGACTGAACTGAAACGCTGCGGAAATCCTAAACGCGGGAGATAACCATGTCCAGACTAAAAGCGCCCGTGGTGCGTTCAAAAGTGCCTGAGGGCGATACGTGGGATTTAACCCCCATGTTCAAGAGCGAGGCGGCTTGGGAACGGCTTTTTAAACGGCTTGAAAAAAGCCTGCCGGAAATAGAGTCCTTCCGGGGCACCCTGGGTCGATCGGTGAAACAGTTACGGCGCGCCCTTGATTTCAGTAATGAACTGGGGCTGCAGCTGGAAAAGGCGGGTGCTTATGTCCAGCTGAAATACAGTGAAGACATCGCCAACCCGGACTACCAGGCTAAAGTTGCGCGTTTTTCCTTTCTGGCCACGCGCATTGGTGAGGCCTCCAGCTATTTCAATCCGGAAATACAGGCAATCCCGAAGGCCACCATGACAGCCTTCCTGAAACATCCCCTGCTTCAGGAATACCGGTTCATGCTCCAGTGCCTGTTGCGGTACCGTTCCCACATCCTCACGCCATCGGAAGAACGCCTGCTCGCCATGCAGGGCGAGGTTGCCGAAACACCGTCCAAGGTATTTGATCAGTTGTGCGATGCCGATATGAAGTTCGGAGAGGTCACCGATGAACAGGGCGCGCGGATAGAGCTGACCCAGAGTTCTTTCCGCACCCTGCTGGAATCGCCCAAGCGGGCCGTGCGTAAAGAAGCGTTTCAAAAATACTATGCCGTCATGGAAGGCCACAAAAACACGCTGTCGGCCGCCCTGGGCGGCTCCGTACAGCAGGATATTTATCATGCCCGCGCGCGCAACTATCCCTCCGCCCGGGAGGCGGCCCTGTTTGGCGACAAGATGCCAGTATCCGCCTATGATGCCTTGATCGATGCGGTGCATGAAGCGCTGCCCGCCGTTCACCGGTACCTGGCGCTGCGGAAGCGCGTCATGGGCCTGAAAAAACTGCATTTCTACGATACCTACACGGCCATTGTGCCAAACATGCAACGGGATATTCCGTATGCGCAGGCAGTGGATTTGTGCTGCGAAGCCATGGCGCCCCTGGGCGATGCTTATGTCAACACCATGCGGCGCGGCCTGACCCGCGACCGGTGGGTGGACCGCTATGAGAACCGGAACAAACACAGCGGCGCTTTTTCCTACGGGTGTTATGGATGCATGCCCTACATCCTCATGAACTACAAAACTACGGTGCTGGACAGCGTATTTACGCTCGCCCATGAAGCTGGGCATTCCATGCACTCCTGGTACAGCATGCGCGCCCAACCCTACCAGTATGCCCATTACCCCATTCTACTTGCTGAAGTGGCTTCCACGTTCAACGAGCAGCTCCTCGGGCATTACCTGCGCCGGAATGCTGCCTCGGATAAGGAGCGCGTACTGCTCATCAACAAAGAAATCGATGAAATCCGGGGCACCATTATCCGGCAGACCATGTTCGCCGAATTTGAGAAAATCATCCATGCCAACGCTGAAGCGGGGCAGCCTCTCACGGTGGAGGTTTTCCGCCACATTTATCGGGAGCTGCTCAATACTTATTTCGGCACGGAAATGGTGATTGACACGGAACTCGAACTGGAAGGTTTGCGTATTCCCCATTTCTATCGCGCGTTTTACGTGTATAAATACGCTACAGGACTCTCCGCCGCCATTAGCATGTCCAGAAAGGTACTGGACGGGAGTACTCGCGACCGTGAGCGCTATCTCACCTTCCTCAGTGCGGGCGGGTCGCAATATCCCTTGGATTCCCTTAAAGCCGCCGGTGTGGATCTGGTCAGGCCGGAACCGGTGCAAGAAGCGATGCATACTTTCGCGGAACTTGTAACCGAACTCGAAAATATGCTATAAATGCTTTAGGGGAAAAGAAAGGGAATTAATTATGTTTGATGGGCTTTCCAAAAAGAAGACTATCGGAATATTAATTTCTCTGCTAACAGTAGCAAGCCCCTTGGTGGCGCGTGCGGAGGGGGATATCCCTGTAGCCTCCACAGAAACGGGCGCATTAGGTTCGCTCATCCACAGGCAGATGTATGAGGCACACCGGGACAGCAGCAGTCATGAGGATCTTCAACGTAACGGCGATGCACGTTCTATCGAACCGGGTGCCACGCTGGTACTCATGGAGGAATCGGGGCCCGGCATCATAACCCACTTTTGGAATACGGTCGGATCCTATGATCCGTTTTATGCGCGTTCCCTGGTGTTGCGCGTCTATTATGACGGCATGGAAAAGCCCGGAGTGGAAGTACCCCTGGGGGATTTCTTCGGTGTGGGCCACGGTGCGGAACGCCAGTTTACCTCAATGCCGGTTGTCACCTCATCAAATGGCCGATCCCGCGTCTGTTACTGGCAGATGCCGTTCCGTGAGTCCATCAAGGTCACAGTAACCAATGACCATCCGGAGCTCAAGGTGGATTCTTTTTACTACTATCTGAACTGGCAAAAGGTGCCGGAACTGCCGGAGGATACGTGTTATCTGCACGCCCGTTACCATCAGGAAAGCCCGGCGCAGCCGGGCAACTACCGGATACTGGAAACGGAGGGGCAGGGCCATTATGTGGGCACGGTTCTGTCCGTGCTACAGATGGAAACCGGCTGGTTCGGGGAAGGGGATGACTTCTTCTATATTGATGGCGCTGCGAAACCGCAGTTGCGCGGCACGGGGACGGAAGATTATTTCAATGATTCCTGGGGCTTTCGGGAATTTTCAACTCCCTATCATGGCGTGCCGCTTTATGAAGGCGTCATCGCGGGGGACCGGGTAAGTGCCTATCGCTGGCATATCGTGGACCCAGTCCCTTTTAACACCTCGCTGCGGGTTGAAATTGAACACCGGGGAAGCATTTTTGATGAAGCTGCTCCCTTGACCGAGATCGAGGTGGGCGGCTTTATAGAGCGGTATGACTGGGTCAGTTCCGTAGCCTTCTGGTATCAGTACCCGCCCGCCACCACGGATGAACCGTTCCCGCCACTGGCGGAGCGGGTGCCTCCCTGTAAGATGATGATGGCCGCCGAAATGCCATTCCGTGCCGATCCCCCCCTGCTGGTGGTGCCCATGGAACCTGCCCTTATTTATTTTCCCAACATCGGTACAGGGAAGCTGGAATTCGATTTTGAGGTAGAGAAGGATGGCCGCTACCGGTTGGACGGTGCATTCATGTTCTCGCTCATGAGCGGCGTGTATCAGCCCTACCTGAATGGCACAGCTATTGGCGGGCCTATGGATTTTGGCGCCAAGGGCATGGACCCGGTTTGGGTATATCTCGATACGCACAACCTGAAGGCCGGAACGCAGACCATCGCCTTTATCGGCGCGAACCAGCCTTCCAGATTCTCGCGCGCCCTGGCGCCCGCCCGGGACGGTATCGCTGTTGTCGGGTTCAGGCTGACGCGCCTTGACACGCTCGAAGGCTTCCAGCAAGCCCTTAAACAGGAACGGGAAAAACAGGCACTGGAAGCGCAACCCTGAAAACGGGAGCGGCGGACACCGCCCAGGTTATCTGGGCATCTGCCCAGCGCCGACGCTGAAATTAATGGGGGTCAGTTTATTCAACAGCGAACCGGAAAATCCGTGCGACAGGCCCAGTGCGAAAAGGTTATGGGTTTGCAGGAAGAAGAAGGTTCCCAGGAAACCGCCCAGGAAGGTGAATACCATTAGCCAGACATTGGGCAGATGGACCAGGCAAAACGCTGTTGCCGTGCACAGGCACGCCTTGGTTAGTTCCCACCGCGACGTGTCCACGGGGAACGCACGGCTGAACAGCACGCCAAAGTAACCGGCGAAGATTAACTGCTGTACCCAGCCCCAGGTCACATAGCCCGCCCACTGACCGCCGATGGCGAAAGGGTCCGCCAGCACGGCCATCCGTTCACCTGCCGGTGCGCCGCGCAGTCGGATGAAATACCAGGATTCCAGCACCCCGCGGACCGGTTCGAGCACAACCTGGAAGAATAGGTTAAACAGTAAAATAAAAATGAAGCCGCCCAGCAGGAACGCTGCGATAAAACGCAGGCATTTCGTAAAGTTGTCGAGGCGCAGCATGAAGGGAAACCCCACAAAAAGCCACAACAAATTCAAGGAGACAAACAGGGCGGCGATAAATAACAGCTTTGAACCGATTGCGTTGCCGTAATACTGCCCATAGCGGTTGTCGATTTCGGTCCAGAAGGTGACGGCGGCACAAATATACAATGCTGACAGGAACACCAGCACGCCCAGAACGGTCTTCCAGTATGTAAGCAACAGTGGGCGTTCGTTTTGCCAGCCCCGGTAATAGCGTACCGGATTGCCCAACCCGCGGAACTCCCAGAAGTACAGGCTGAGCCCGTGCTTTTCCTGTCCCGGCCATAAGAAGACCTGTTTTTCATAGCGGTAATGGACGAGCGGAGAGAGCAGGAACATCCAGAGTACGCCGGGCAGGCCGACTATCAGACGGAATGCCTGCGTGTCCGGCTTGTCGAGCCAGTATTCGCACCAGACCACAGCCATCACGAGGGCGAACATGGCCCAGGCTTCGATAAAATTCCACCATCGAATGGCGTTCAGATAACTTGGCGTACCACCTTCCGTCCGGGCTGCAATGCCCGCGTCCAACTCGAGGTCGACGGTTGTAAAGGTGCGTTTCAGCGCATTCAGTATCATGTTAAAAGCGCTCCCTGTACCTTTGGGTTTACGAAGCGGGGCAGGCTCACCACCGGAGGTTTATCCGGGTATTCACACTGTAGTCGCAGGGGCAAATCCCGGTATTCCCGTGCGCCCCGCTGTATTTCCCGGCCACTGGACGGTACAAGGGCTAGAGCAGGGCAATGACCTCTTCGACCGTGTGGCAGGAGGCCAGCGAGGCGAAAGTAGTGCGATTGCGCAGCGCCACCATGACCTTCGCCAGCAAACTCAGGTAGTTTTTCTTGGAATCCTTGGGCGTGGCGAATAGCACCAGGATTTGAACCGGTTTATTATCCAGGGCATCGAATTCAATGCCGTCTGGTGCGATGCCGAGGGCGATGGTAAGTTCGGTCACTTCGGGAATGCGCACATGAGGGACTGCCACGCCGTTACCCAGTCCCGTGCTCTGAATGGCCTCACGTTCCAGTAGCGCCCTGCGCAGTGCTTCGCAATCGGTAATCGCCGGGTTGCCGCTCAATGCCTCCACCAGCATGTTCAGGGCTTCCGGCTTGGTCGTACCCGCCGGGATAATCCGTATCTGTGAAGGCTCAATAAAATCCAAACGTCCGTTCATATCGTTATAGTCCGTATTGTTCCGTTAAAAAGTTACCTGGCCGATACCGGTGCGCATGCGCGCCAGGGCCTCTTCCAGGCGGTCATCTTCGACCGTCAGGGAGAATCGCACAAATCCCTCGCCATTGACGCCATATGCGGCGCCGGGCGCCAGTACCACGGCGGCCCTTTCGAAGACAAAATCGCAAAATCCGGCGGAAGTATACCCCGCCGGCACGGGAACCCAAAGATAAAAGGTGCCCCTGGGAACCTCAAACCGCCAGCCTAATTCGTGCAATAAGGCCAATACCTTTTCGCGCCGGCGGCCGTAAACGGCCAGCATCTCGTCAATGAACGCATCACATCGGTCCAGTGCCTCAATGCCCGCATATTGAACCGCATTGAAAACGCCGCTGTCGGTGTTGGATTTTGACGCGGCGATGGCCCGTATGATTTCCGGGTTGCCGCTGGCCATGCCAATACGCCAGCCCGTCATATTGTAGGGCTTGGAAAGGGAATTCAGTTCTACGCCTACTTCCTTGGCGCCGGGGGTGTTCAGGAAACTGAGCCGCTCGGCATCAAACACGACTTCACTATAGGGATTATCGTAACATATGGCGATGTCATAATCCCGCGCGAAGGCGACCAATTCGTTCAAGAACGCCGGCGTCGCCACGGCCCCCGTCGGATTGTTGGGGTAATTCAGATAAAACGCCTTGGCCCGACGTGCGACATCGGCTGGAATCTCGTCAAGGTTGGGTAAAAAGCGGTTTTCCGCCCGCATGGGCACGGGCCAGGGCTCCGCGCCGACAAACCAGATGCTCGGTTTATACCCGGGGTAGCCGGGGTCCGTGACCAGCACCAGGTCGCCCGGATTTACCACGCCAAGCGCGAAATGATGGCAGCCTTCCTTGGAGCCGATGAGTGCGATAATTTCGGACTTCGGGTCCAGTCTCACTTCATACCGCCGCGCATACCAACGCGCGACGGCCTCACGAAACGCCAGCATGCCCCATTCCTCATCAGTCGGGTAGCGGTGGTTGGCCTTGTCGCGGGCCGCCTCGGCCAGGGCTTCCACCACGCAGGCCGGGGTCGCATCCACCGGGTCGCCGATGGCAAGGCTGATCACATCAATGCCCGCCGCCTTGGCGGTATTGATTTTATTACGAAGTGTCATGAACAGGTACGGCGGTATTTTTGTAAGGCGTTCAGCGGTAAACATAGCGGCTTCCAAGGTTCCTTTAAACACGCAAAGGTCTCTTTACCCGGTGATAATGAAGAAACGTCATTATATCGGCCCTTGGGCAGGGGAGTCAATAGACAAACGGGGCCCCCAAATCCGCAGGTAAGGAATGGCGCGAACGTAGAAGCGGCATCTTGCCGCTTCCATCATGATTACGGTCCGCTTGTTTTTCTTGATGCAAACCGACAAGATGTCACTTCTATATTTCTTGTCCTTATTGACCGTATGCCGATAGGGCGGTTTCTTAGGTGCGGATTTTGGGGGCCTTGTCTTGGAATTAGGCCGCCCATTATCTCTTGGCGCTTTACTCACTGTACGCGGTTTTAATCTGGTACCGTTGATGGAGTGCGTTAAGCGCTGAGACAAGCTCGGGCTGTTCGCCCCGGCGGGATATTTCACCGATAAGATGGTAGGCCTTTTGGAACGCCCAGTTGCGGGCAATATCCGCATTGCCCGATTCCGCTTTACCGAGTTCCGCCCGGAAAAGGATCTCTTTTTTGGTGCCGGCGACCTGTCCCGTAATGCGGGCGACGAAGACATCATCTTTTCCCGGTTCGAAGCGGCCATATAGGGTGATGGGACGCTGGCGGAAGAAATCCGGAACGACTCTGGGATAAGGTTCTTCCTGGATGCCTCGGCCGTATTCCGCTACAATATTAACGAGCAGGGGGTCGTTAAATATGGTGGTGAACGCATCCAGTCCGGTTCGGGTATTCTGAATGTTCTCCGAAATGCGGGTTTCACCCTTGTTTCGATAGGCGAGGAGGTCCAAGAGGTAGGTGTTGACGGTGTTGCCGGAGCCATAAGTGAAAATCGTGTTTCGCAGGCTGTTGGACTCGGTTACCGCATTAATAATCGTCCGATTGTCCCGTTCTCCCGCGGTGGGGTTGCCATCGGTGGCGACGAGAATGATTCCGGGCAGGTTTTCACGGGGGCGTATCTGGGCAATGGGTAAAAGTGCGTTGTAGACATTGGTTTGTCCTCTGGATTCCAGCCCGTCCAGAAACGTACGGGCTTCCTCCTGATTCTCGGGCGAGGCAAATACGGTCGTATCACGAAACGCGGTGACCGTATCGCGGAAGATCAGGATGTTGAAGGTATCTTCCGGGCGAAGCTTGGCGAGGGTGTCCGCAATGCCCCGGGCTGCCAGATCCAGTTTGCGCTGCTGCATGCTGCGCGAAGCATCCAGGATAAAGGTGATATCTTTGGGGACGGCCTCGATGGCCGCCTCTTTACGGGGCAGGATGCGTAGACGGAAGTATCCGGGTTCCGTCGTGTCGGGCACGTAGGTATCAAGTTTGATGTCTACCAGGTCGTCCATAAACGTGTAATCGCTTTCCTGACGCGCCTGTTCGGTTTCTTTTTCGACCGGGGTTTTTGCCGCTGTGCGTTCCAGGCGGGGAACGGCCTGTTCCTCTGTCTCTCCGGACGCCGGCGTGAATACCTTCGGGTCATAGGCGGGCGTTGCCGCATCGCCGTTGTCCAAAGCGGTCTCTTCCTCGGGCGGGGTCAAGGGCCGCGCCAGTAATCCCGGCCCGATGCGGGCCGGTTCCAGCGCGATATCCTCCGGCAGAATGTCCCGGCTGCGCAGGGCGGGCAAGGTGCCTTCAGGCAGGGCAAAGTCCGGGCTGGGCCGCACCAGCCGCCGGGCGATATCGATATCCCTGCGGGCGGTTTCCTGGGCAATTTCCAGGATGCGGGCGTCCACGCTTCGCACCCGCTCGGGTTCCGGGGCGAGGTCGTGAGCCCGTTCCAGTGTTTCCGCAGCCATACGTTCGGTCAACTGGGGCGTTTCCACGGGAGCCGCCGTCAGGGTATCTTCGACAGGCAGGGTTTCTTCGGTTTCCGTCGCCAAGGTGCCCATGCCTGCCGGTGCCAGGCCGGTTTCCCCGGCGGGGCGCACCTGCGGGCGCGGCGGACTGGCGTGCTGCAGAAAATCCACGCGATACCGGTTTGTGATACGGGGAACCAGGCGGTCGGATTTCAACAGGGTTACCCAGGGCGCCATCCAAAGCATGATGCCATACAGGGCGAGTGTCAGCACCACGGACAGCATCAATATGGTTCTCCTGCTGAGCATGGGCTACTCCGTTTTGCTTGGGGCGATGGTAGGTTGCTGGTCCAGCAGTGCTTGCGCCTCCTTGGCGAAGGGGGAATCAGGATAATCCGCGACAAGTTCTTCAAATACGCTTCGGGCCTGGTCTGGCTTATTCATTCGGGTATAACAGTTGCCCGCGTGCCACAGCGCTTCGGGCGACAGCGTTTCATGGATGTACAAAATAGCGAGTCGCATGAAATTGCGCGCGGCGTTTTCATAGTCGCCTCCGCTTTCATACAGGGCGGCCAGATGGAACCGTGCCCGGGCCGAGAACTCGCCGCCGTCAAGATTGGCGGCCTCCTCGTACAAGACGCGCGCTTCCTCCAGTGCGTTCCGGCTTTCCTGTAATTTACCCAGGCGCAGGCGCAGCTCCGCGCCGCGCACGGGGTCGGCGTCTTGGTGGAGCAGTTCCGTATAAGCGGCAATGGCCTGGTCCATGTCCCCCGCCTTTTCGTAACAGCCGCCCAGGACGAACAGCAGTTCGCCCCGTTGTTCATGTTCGGGATGGGCCTTGAGCAGGGCGGCAAACACGGCGGCGGCGTCTTCCCAGCGTTCCACCTCTTGCAGCCATTGCCCGCACCACATATAAGCGTCGGACGGCAGCGGGCTGTCAGGGTAATTTTGAATCAGCTGCAACACCTGCGCGGCGGCCTGTTCATAGTCCTTTTGTTCGTACCTCGCATTGGCAAGCCCCTGCAAGGCGCCGAGGGTAATGTTTTCCGCCGGCTTTTTGGCCAGGACCGCCTGGTAGGCTTCTACGGCTTTCAGGGCATCCTTGTTCTGGCGCAATTCGAAGTCGCCGATACGCAAAAGGGCCTCCGCCGCATATTTCCCGTCAGGAAACTTTTCGAGGAGGCGTCGGAATGCGGCGGCGCTTTCGCCCTGTTCCTTCATGTTGTGATAGGTGACCGCCAACCTGTACAGGGCTTCTTCTTCCACGGCCGGGTCACCGGGCTTTTCCAGAATACCCTTGTAATTGGCCAAAGCCGCGGCGAAATCCTGGGCAGTAAACCGTGCGTCGCCGGAACGCATCATGGCCTGTTCGGTGAGAGGATTGTCCGGATAGGCGCGCGCAAAAGCCTCGAAGGTTTTAGCAGCCTCGTCCCGCGTGCCGAGCAGGGCATGGCACTCGGCGGCCTTAAACAGGGCTTCGGCCGCGAATTCACTGCTGGAATAGTCTTCGGATATTTGCCGGAATTCGGTCAGTGCGGTCTCGTAATTGCCCTCGGCCACATGCAGGGAGCCCAGCAGATACAACCCTTCCCCCCTCAATTCCGACTCGGGGTATGTTTCCAGAAAGGCGGCAACTTCCCTGGACGCGGCCGTATTGTCGCTGCTGAGGTAATGGGCCCAGGCGGATTTATACAATGCCCGTTCGGCAAAGGGAGAGTCTGGATACCGGGAGCGCAGGGCGTCGTAGTGTTCCAGCGCCTCGGCGTAGCGGGCCTGCTGGTAGCGGCAGTTGCCGCGCAGGTATAAGAAACCCGGCAGGTGCGCGGAATCGGGATAGTTTTTCACAAAAGTCGCCGCCAGCGCGTCCGCGTCTTCATACCGGCCGCTGTGGTACAGGGCCCAGCCATAGCCGTAATCGGCCCGCCGGGCGTATTCGGATTCCGGATAGTCCTTACGCAGTTGTTCATAGGCGGTCAGCGCCGTTTCGGTCCAGCCCAGTTTGTCATAGAGTTCGGCTGCGCGGAAACAGCTTTCCATGCGCAGGGCGTCCTCCGCTCCCGGCGCTTTTGCTGCAGCGGAGAATGCTTTTGCCGCCTCTTCCAGCGCGTTCCCGGCAAGATGGGCGAAGCCCAGGTGGTACTGGGCGAATCCGGCCAGGGGCGTCTCGGGCGCATCGGCTATCAGGGAGGAAAACGACGAAACGGCCTCGGCATAAGCGCCCGTTTCAATGAAGGACCGCCCGAGATAGTACAGGACCCGCGCCCGGGGTTCTTCCGGTGTTGCCGTGCCGGACAGGTCTTTCAGGGTTTCTATTGTTTCCGGGTATTTTCCGCTGAAGAAAAGGGCTTCACCCGCGCTGACCCGGGCTTCCACCCGCCGCCCGGCATCGGTTGTGGCGGCCTCGGCCTTGCGGAACGCCTCCAGCGCCCGGGCGTAATCCTCGATGGCGACGGCGCTTCGACCCAGGCGCAGCCAGGCCGTTGCCGCGTCTTCACCCTCGGGGGCGTTGGACAGGTACCCCTCATACTCGGCAATGGCTTCTTTGTAAAAGCCTCGATGAAACAGGCCGTTCGCAAAATCGAGTTGATTCCCGTTCTGCTCCTCGGCCGCGTGGGCGATGGAGAGACTGATAAAAAGCGCCAGTACAAGTGGAAAGGTGCCAGGCGGGAAAGGGGCGCGGGCGCTCCGGATGCGATTCCATCCTTGAAAATGACTGAAGACGGCCATGAGTCCTTACTCCTCTTCGGGCAGCGCGGCAAAGGCGACATTCTGGATGTCCGCTTTGCGGCAGCAATCCAGTATCTGGACGGCCTGGCCCAGGGCGGCGCCCCGGTCACCCCGGACAATCACGGCTCCGCCCGGGAAATAGACGGCCACGCGGTCCAGGGTCTCCTGGAGTTCTTCGAGGGTCAGTGTGCGCTCATTGACTACAATGGTACCGTCTTCCCGCAGGTTAATGAATATCTCGCCTTGGGAGCGTTCGCCCTGCAGGGCCGTATCCGCCGTAGGCAGTTGGATATCCACCTCGCTTTCGAGGGTGGCGTACACCGAGGTTACCATGAAAAATATCAGTGTCAGAAACACGATATCGATGAGGGGAGCCATCTGAATCGTTTCGGCTTCTTCCTGGAAATGATGTCGAATTTTCATTTTTCAGATCCTTCCAGCAGCAACTCCACGAAGATGCTGGCCTGCTCTTCCACATCCGCGATGATACGGATGACCCGGCCGCGCAGGTAATAATAGATGCCCATGGCCGGAATGGCCAGTACAAGCCCGGCCGCGGTGGTAATCATAGCCTGGGACACGCTGTAGGCCATGGTGATGCCCTTGACCTGGGCGGCATCCAGGGCAATGGCGCCAAAGGCGCCCATCATCCCCCATACCGTGCCAAGCAATCCCAGCAACGGCGCAAGTGTGCCGATATTGTTCAGGTAGGAAATGCGCTGCCACAAGGCTGCCGCGCTGCGTTCACCCTCGCTTTCCATCGCCTCTTGAATGACGTACCGGTCGTGCCCGGACTTTTTCAAGCCCGCCGCCAGCACGCGCGCCATGATGTTGTCGCGCTCCAGGCACATGTGATAGGCGCCTTGGATCTCGCCCGCCTTGACCTGGGCTACGGCACGCTTGATCAGCGCCGCCGGCACTTCCCTGCGTGGCGTAACAGTAATCAGCAGGTACAGGGCGAGCACAATTCCGATAAAACCCAGCCCCATGATCACCCACAGGATGACCCCGCCCTGTTGAAACATCATCATCAGGGTGATTTGCTGGGTGGTGTGGATGACCTCGGTCGCAGGGGCCCCTTCGGGTACTTCCTGCGCCCAGGTAAGGCCGCATATACCCAAGAATACAAGGACTTTCAAGCAAACGTGTTTCAACATGGATGATCTCTCCTCGGGAACGGTGTGTCGTGACAGGCGGACCCCCGCCTTTTGAACAGGGCAAATCCGGATAAAACCCGCCTGTCGCAATGAGTCTAATACTTTAACTCATGAAATGGTTGCAGGAACACCGCATAATGGCCTCGTCACGCCGCCCCGGGCGTTTTCTCTCCGGGCGCAAGCCTACCTTTCGCTGGTTTTCAAGACCCGATGGCAGAGGTCCAGATCATCCGTCAGGACATAGTCCACACCCGCCTTCACCAACAGGCGGATAAGGCCTTCTTCCTGGGCTCCGAACCAGTTGACTCGCACCCCGGCTGCATGAAGCCGGGCAACATCCTCTTTCAGGCCTTCAGTGCCTTCTTTGTGGTGGAGCTGAATGAAATCACACTTTAAGGCAAGCGTCTTATCTATGTACGACTTCCGGTTCCCGTCCTGGCGGTCCATGTTACATATTAAAATTTCGGGAACCACCGCGTGCGCCTCTGCGGCTTGTGCTTCCGTGCATGCCAGAAAACAGTGATCCAGTTTGCCCAGGTCCTGAATCATTTTCGCGCTGGCGACTGCGACACCGGGGCTGTTCTTCAAATGTACGTTGCACAAAATTGTTTTTGGGATCTCCTGCAAGACTTCCTTAAGGGTGGGTACACGTGCACCCTTGAATTTCGGGCCAAACCAGGCGCCTGCGTCAAAGGCGCGGATTTCATCAAAGGTCAACTCCGATACCTTGCCTTTCCCGTTTGTGGTGCGGTCGACCGTTGCGTCATGCATGATGACCAGCTGTCCATCCCGGGTGGCCTGCACATCGAACTCTATTTGTGCCGCCCCCTTTTCTACGGCCGACCGTATGGCCGGCAGCGTATTCTCCGGGGCGCAGGCCTTGTCGCCCCGGTGGGCGCAGGCCTGGGTGGCCGCGCCCGGCGTCTCGGCAACGAGGGAAAGCGTACAGAAAAGCCATAATGTCAACATTGCTTCAGTTCCTTCTGTTTTCATCAAATGAACGGTATAACCGTATGGTAGTCCGACAGGATTTCTATTCTCAGCAGGACAGAAATATTGGGTTTCCTGGGTGCTGTTGTGTTATCGGAGGATTCGCGTGTCGCGAACTCCAGTGCCCGTTGTAAACTTCATGCTTTCTCTTTTTTGCAAGGGTACACAATATATTGTAGTCTGGTTGATACGGGCGTTTTTTGTATATAAAAACAATATGTTGTGTTTTGCATATTTTTAGGGAAATAAAAAATACAGCATATGATGTTCAGTTAAAAAAATATTTAGAAAAATAAAGCTTGACTTTTACTACATATTGTGTTAAACTGCCCTTGGAGTTTGAAACCGGTACACTGGTTACCAGTCTGCAACTTGCGCCTTTCTCAGCCCTGGGCGCAAGCCTGATCCTGAAACCGTGCTCCTCCTTGAGTCTGGTAATTCAGCGGTTCCAAACCCGCCCCACCGTAATGACGGCGGCGGGTAGCCCAAGACCCGCCGCCCCCCCCTTTCTCCCTTCTAAAGGGCCCGTTTTATGTGAATTCCAACCCTCCTGCGTCGGCAATTCCCTGAAGAGGGTACGCCTTACGTGCTATTGTCATTGCGAAGGTAGAGGCCGGTATTTATGCCCGGGCGGACCACCGCGACTTGAATGGGAGTTCAGGGCTATTTTTGTGGTACGGAAAGTACCAGTGCGCTGGGATATTGGGGCCCGCAATAGACGCGGTTGTGGGCGATGCGCATTTCGACGCCAGGACCCGGGTGGTCGGCGCCGGTGTTGGTGTTGACCTCAAACCGGGGGGAATTGCTGCCTGAGATATGCAGGCCGATCCGGTGGCCTCGGTTGAAAATCCAGGCGGTGCTCCAGAGGTCTATTTCCAATTCGACTACATCCTCGTGACCTTTCAGAGGCGGCGCGGCCCGGTCAAAGCCCAGGCGTGATTTCACCCGGCGGATATTATCCAGTACCAGGATTTCACGCGCGTCGCCTTCCGGATAGATATCGAGCAGTTTCGCCGTAAAGTC
>JAKLHG010000179.1 GCA_022710255.1 Candidatus Hydrogenedentota bacterium | reverse complement strand
CGGATGTCGTATCCTTTCTTGAAACCACGCTGAAAGCGGAAGATTTCACGGTGCTTGCCGCGTATGACGGTATTTCGGCGTTGGATATCTGCGGCACCGAAAAGCCGGACCTGGTTTTACTGGACATCATGATGCCCATGATGAGCGGCTACGAGGTATGCGAACAAATCAAGGCCAATCCCATCACCCAGGATATTCCGGTGCTTTTTCTTTCTTCGGCGCACACGCCCGAGGCGCGGGCCCAATCCTTTCGTGTCGGCGCGGTGGAACTAATCAAGAAGCCGTTCCTGCCCAAGGAACTCATCGCCCAAATCCGGCGGCACCTGCCGCGTGAAGACGATTTTTAAGACATGGGTGTTATCCTCCTGCGGGCGGAAAGGAGAATTGCGTCACGCAGGGAGTTTTGTCCCGGGCATCCGGCCAGAAAGGACGGCACCCCTGCCAGCATGGGCACGGGCGGTGCACGGGCGGCATTCCGTCCGCACTCCCGCCTTTGAAACAGAACACGGGGAATGTATGTGACCATCGCCAACTATATTACAGCGGCGCGCCTGGGGTTCATGCCGGTTTTCCTCGCCTGCGTTCTGGGTTATTCACCGGAAAGGGCGTATCTGCGCCAGGCGGCGTTCTTCCTGTATGCGGCTTTCGCGCTCTCCGATATTCTGGATGGCCAAATTGCCCGCCGCTTTCATCTGGAATCCCGGCTGGGCAAGCGGCTCGACCCGCTGGCGGACAAACTGTTGATTAATCTCGGATTTATTTTTGTTGCGGCAAACGGGTATTTCAGCCCCGGCATGCCGCTGTGGGCGCCGCCCGTCTTTTTAGCCCGCGACGTATATATTGTTCTGGGCGCGTACCTGATCAACGAGCGTTATGGCCCGTTCAAGGTGAAACCGCGCCTTTCCGGAAAGACCACCACGGTGCTGCAGATGGCGGTCATGATTTCCGTCCTGCTTTTGAATCCCCTGACGCCCTTCCTGCTTGCGGCCTCCCTCGCCGCCACGGGATGGTCCTCCATAGACTACTTTTACGCGGGGTATGCCCAGGTAAAGGAAAGAACCAAAGCCGATGCCGCCAGGTAAACGAACCAAGAAAGGCCTGCCGATGGTGGCCATAGTGGGCCGCCCGAATGTGGGCAAGTCCACGCTGTTCAACCGTATTATCGGCAAGCAGCGCGCCATCGTACACGATGTGGAAGGCATCACCCGGGACCGTTTCATCAACGAGGCCGCGTGGGACGGCCGACGATTCCGCCTGGTGGACACGGGCGGCATCGTCGAGATGCCCGTGGATGAAATCACCCGCAAAATGCAGGCCCAGGTGCAGCAGGCGATAGAGGAGGCTTGCGTGGTTATTTTCGTGCTGGACGGGCAGCAGGAAATCACCCGGCCCGACCGCGCCGTATGCGAGACCCTCCAGCGCTGCGGCAAACCGGTCGTGCTGGCGGTGAATAAACTGGACAACCCGCAGCTCGCCATGAACCAGTATGAGTATTACGCGCTGGGTATCGGCGAGCCCCACGCCATTTCGTCAGGGCACAACCTCGGCATCGACGCGCTGATGGGGGAGGTAACGCGGCACCTTCCGGCGCCGGGTGAAGGGGAACAGAACGCCGCGGACAACGGCAACGAGGAAGGGGTGAGTAAAAGCGCCGATGACATCATCAAGGTGGCCATTATCGGCCGGCCGAACGTGGGTAAATCCTCCTTTGTCAACGCGCTACTCAACGAGGAGCGCACCATTGTCTCCGACGTGCCCGGAACCACCCGCGACGCCATCGACATTGAATTTCACCGGCGCGACAAGAATTATCTGCTGATTGACACGGCGGGGCTGCGGCGCAAGGCCGGTATCCGAAAGCCCGTGGAGCACTTCAGCGTCGCCCGCGCCTTGCGGGCAATCCGCCGCGCCGACGTCTGCCTGGTGATGGTGGAGGCAACGGAAGAACTGTCCGAACAAGACAAGCGCATCATCGGTTATGCCCTGGAACAGGGTACGGCGTTCATATTGGTGTGGACCAAGTGGGACCTTGTCGAAAACGCGGAAAGACGGCTCAAAGCCCTTGAAAACGACCTCGACCTAAAAATGCCCCAAATACAGTTCGCCCCGCGCATCACCATATCCAACGTGACCCGTAAACGCCTGTTTAGCGTGTTCGACTGTGTAGACCGGGTCGCTGCGGAAGCGGCCAAGCGCATTGGCACGGCGGAGCTGAACCGCCTGATAGAACAGATTAAAGCCAAGCACAATCCTCCCGGCAAAAAAGGCGTTCACGCCAAGATACTGTACGCCACCCAGACCGGGGTCAAGCCCACGGAAATCGTCCTCTTTGTAAATCAAAAGCGGTTGTTCCATTTCAGCTACCTGCGCTTTATTGAAAACCAGATTCGGGAAGCCTACGGGTTTGAAGGCGTGCCCCTGAAACTGGAACTTCGGGAGGAAAAGAAAAAAGTATGACCGGGATGATTTTGATTCCAATCGCCTTGTGCCTGTCCTTTGTGTTCGGTTCCATTCCAACGGGTTACTGGCTGGGCCTGGCCTTCTGCGGCAAGGACATCCGCAAGGAGGGCAGTGGTAATATCGGCGCCACCAATACCATGCGCTGCCTCGGAAAGGGATACGGCGCGCTGGCGCTCGCTTTTGATGTTTTCAAAGGCTGGGTGGCTGTGGTGCTCTTTTCGCACCTGTATGCCTGGGCGTACCTGCCAATTGCCTGCGGACTCGCCGCCATTCTCGGCCACACCTTTTCGCTGTTCGTCCGTTTCCGGGGCGGCAAGGGCGTTGCCACGAGCGCCGGCGTGTTTATCGGGCTGGCGCCATTCCCCGCCGCCATAGCGGGTGCCGTTTTTTTGGGGGTGGTCGTCGTCACCCGCATGGTCAGCGCGGGCTCCGTGGCAGCGGCGGTCACCCTGGCCGTAACCGTATTCCTGTTCCCGTTGTCCGCACCGGTCCGCGCATTTACCGTGCTGGTGGCCCTGCTCATTCTCATACGCCACCAATCCAATCTCCGGCGAATCTGGCGTCATGAAGAACCCAAGTTGTGACGCCTGCGACGGCCTCCGGGCTGCGTCTTCCCCCGCCGGAGACTGCGCCGTCGCGACGGGCGCGGGGCTGGCCGCCTTTTTCCTGTTTATGCTCACGCTGGGCCCCACCATCACCGGCGAGGACAGCGGGGAATTCGTGACGGCGGCCGTATCCCTGGGCATTCCCCACCCCCCCGGCTACCCGCTGTATTGCCTGCTGGGCCATGTGTTCAACTGGCTGCCTCTTGGCGAAGCCGCCTGGCGGGTCAGCCTGATGTCGGCTGTTTTCGCCGCCGGCGCCGTATCCTTGCTCGCATGGACCCTGCTGCACCTGACGCGCAGCCGCGTCGCCGCATTCTTCGGGGCGCTCGTTTTTGCCGGCTCCCGCGAATTCTGGGCGCAGGCGGTGGTCGCGGATGTCTATGCACTGAATCTGTTTCTCATGGCCGCATGTTTCCTCCTGCTGCTGCAGTGGTCGGAAACGCGGCGCAGGCGGACCCTGTTCTTGTTCGCGCTGGTGTTCGGCCTGGGATTCACGCTGCACAACACCTTCCTGCTGCTGGCGCCCCCCTGCGTGTTTTATGTCCTGGTTCAAGACCATCGGGCTATCAAGGGCGGCGAAGGGACGTGGGCAAGGTCCGCCGCGACCTACCTTGCCTGCGTGCTGATTGCCGCATGCACCTTGGTGCTATACCTCTATCTGCCGCTGCGTTCCGCCGCAAATCCGCCCCTGGACTGGGGCAACCCGGAAACCCTGGAAACAGTGTACCGGCACATCCGCCGCATGCAGTATGATTTTATGTTTACCCAATATCCGCGAAGCGCGGGCCGTTTCCTGGGCCAACTGGCCGTTTATGGGCACGCCTGGTGGCGGGAATTCGCGCCCGGCGTCGCGCTTTTTGGGGCAGCGGGATTATGCCTGTTGCTCAGGCGCCGACGCGCTTATGGCGCCTTGCTGGTTTCTTCGGCGCTGCTGGTTATCGCCGGCTTCTCCTTCTGGCAAAACTTCGAGCGCACCCGCGAGTGGCTCTGGGTCATGCGCGTGTTCGGAATACCGGCCTACTATGTAACCGCGGTGGGCATCGGCGCCGGGCTGGCCATGCTGGCGCGCCGGGGCCGGTACGGGCAACGCGCCGCCATTGCCGCCGGCATCGTGATGGCAACCGGTTCCGTCTATATGCATTACGAACGCAACGACAAGTCCAGCTTCTACTGGACCCGCGATTACGGCGCCAATATTCTTGTCTCTCTGGAGAAAGACGCCATCTATGTCTCGGAGTCCGACCATGGCAGTTTCAGTGTGCTGTACCTACAGACCGTCTTCGGCATGCGCCCGGACGTGGAGAACCTGCGTAAATACGGGTACCTTGAGAGCGGCCTGTTCGATGAAATGCCCGAATCGCTTCGTACCAAAATCGGGCCGTTCCCGCCGCGACGTTTCGACCCGGAAATCATCGCCTGGCTGGTGGACCATACCTCCCGCCCCGTATACCTGTCCAAATCCATGCACCTGCCCACGGAACAACCCGTCCGCATTGTGCCCGCCGGACTGACGTTTCGTGTGCTGCGCCCCGGAGAATCTCCGCCCTCCTGCGACTACTGGAAGCTATATCAATGGCATACCCTGTCGTCGGCCGACACCCGGGGCGACTACACGGCGGAGACCATCCTGTGTGAAATCGCTTTGGCCAAAGCGGAGGGACTGCTGATGACCGCCGGCGAAGGGCGATCACGGCACGACGAGGCGCTGGCGCTCATAGAGGAAGGATTGACGGTTTACGGCCGAGACCCGGTGATGCTGAATAACGCAGGCCTTCTGTGCGCCCGGTATCGTTTGTATCCGGAAGCGGTTTTGTATTTCGAAGAAGCCTTGAAACAGCTTCCCCATCTGTCCGCGCCCGCAAACAATCTTGAGGTGGTGCGAAAAAAAATAAACACCATCGAATAGGGGAGGCCACCCTTATAAACCGTGCCGGGATTTGGCTTTTCCGGGAAAGATACGGTACCATGACAGCCCGGCCGTAGAGGTCGGGCCATCCCAGCGTAACAGGTCCGGCGTCTCTTGGTTTCATTGCCGCCGGACATGAAGGAATAACCGTCATGATGCGTGCCGTTAACAATCTGAATGTATCTTCGTTTTCCCCGCTGATGCCGCCGCGCCGCTTGCGGGAGCAATTGCCCTTGAGCGAAGGGGTCGCCGAAAAGGTCGCCGACGCCCGGGAGGAAATTGCGGCCATACTGGAAGGGCGCGACAACAGGATGCTGGTCATTGCGGGGCCTTGTTCCATTCATGACACCCGGGCCGCACTGGAATACGCGAAGCGGCTCTGCGCGCTTAAGCGGGAACTGGCCGACCGGCTGCTCATCGATATGCGCGTCTATTTCGAAAAGCCCCGGACAACGGTAGGCTGGAAGGGCCTTATCAACGACCCGGATATGAACGGCAGCTATGATATTGAAAAGGGGCTTTTCAAGGCGCGTTCCCTTTTGCTTGAACTCGCCGAACTCGGCATGCCCGCCGCCAGCGAGGTGCTCGATCCCATTATCCCCCAGTATATCGCCGACCTGCTTTCGTGGGTATCCATCGGCGCACGCACGTCGGAATCGCAGACGCACCGTGAAATGGCCAGCGGCCTTTCCATGCCCGTAGGATTCAAAAACAACACGGACGGCAATTTAAGAACGGCCATCGACGCGGTCATTTCCGCGGGCCGCCCCCATCATTTCCTCGGCATAGATGAAGACGGCCTCACATGCGTGGTGCATACCCGGGGCAACCGATTGGGTCATGTCATCCTGCGCGGCGGCCGGTCCGGCCCCAACTATGACCCGGTCAGCGTCATCGCCGTGGAAGAACAACTGCAGGCGGCCGGACTGGAACCCCGCATCATCGTGGACTGCAGCCACGCCAACTGCGGCAAACGTCCCCGCCTGCAGGCACACGTGCTCCGGGACATCGTCCAGCAGCGCATTGAGGGCAATCTTTCGATTGTAGGCGTGATGCTGGAAAGCAACCTGGAGGAAGGGTGCCAAAAAGTGGGCGAAGACCTCGATGCCCTCTGTTACGGCCGCAGTATCACAGACCCCTGCATCGGCTGGGAAATGACGGAAACGCTGCTGCGCGAAGTCCATCATAAACTGGAAAGCTGCACCGCCTGTCAGCGGCAGGAACGCTCGTAAGGCAGGAATAGCGCCCTTATACCCGCACGTCCGAGCTGACCTCCCCGTAGGCGCTTCGCCTCTTTAGGAAAGGTTCCACTTCCTCCTCGATGAATTGAACCACCTGGGCGGGCGCGCGTCCGACAAAACGGCGGACGTCAAGAATCTTTTCCATTTCCTCGCGCGTCATGCCGATGGCCGGGTCGGCGGCAAGCCGTTCCAGCAGATCATTGTCGGCCCCTTCTTCCTTGACCCGCCGTCCCGCTTCCTGGGCATGGCGCCGGATTGTTTCATGCAGGATCTGCCGGTCGCCGCCGCGCTGCACGCACGCCATCAGGATATTTTCAGACGCCATAAAGGGGAGTTCGCTCCAGATGCGCTTCTCGATAACCCTGGGATAGACGCGCGGCTTTTCCATCACATTCAGGTACAGATTCAGGATGGCATCGGCGGCCAGGAAGGCTTCCGGCACGCTCAGCCGGCGGATGGCGGAATCGTCCAGGGTGCGTTCAAACCACTGTACGGCGCTGGTGAACGCCCCGTGCAGGGGGGCGGTTATGAGGAAGCGGGACAAGGCGCAGATGCGTTCGCTGCGCATGGGGTTGCGCTTGTAGGGCATGGCCGAACTGCCGACCTGGGTGGATTCGAAAGGTTCCTCCACTTCCTTGAGGTTCTGCAGCAGCCGCATATCCGTGCCGAACTTGTGGGCGGATTCGCCGATACCCGCCAGCGCGTTGAGCACCTGGGTATCCAGTTTCCGGGTGTAGGTCTGGCCGGTGATGGTAAACGCCTGGTCGAATCCCAGTTTTTGCGCGACCAACCGGTCCAGGGCGAGCACCTTTTCTTCATCGCCATTGAATAGCGCCATGAACGACGCCTGCGTGCCCGTGGCCCCCTTAACGCCCCGGCAGCGCAGGTCAGGTAACTGCCGCTCCATCTGCAGACCGTCCAGAAGCAGGTCCTGCGCCCAGAGGCAGGCGCGCTTGCCGACGGTAACCAGCTGCGCGGGCTGGTAGTGGGTAAATCCCAAGGCGGCCAGGTCTTTATATTCCAGCGCAAAGCGGCACAACCGCGACAAGACGGCCGCCACTTTGTCCAGGATGAGATTCAATCCTTCACGCATCAGGATAAGGTCGGTATTATCGCCCACGTAACAGCTGGTCGCGCCCAGGTGGATGATGGGCTTGGCCAGCGGGCATTGCAGGCCGTAGGCGTAGACGTGGCTCATCACGTCGTGCCTAGTTTCGGCCTCGCGGCGCTGCGCGTCCTCGTAATTCACGTCGTCCGCGTGCGCTTCCAGCTCCGCAATCTGCGCGTCCGTTATCGGCAGCCCCTGCCGCTGCTCGGCCTTCGCCAGGCTGATCCACAGCTTCCGC
>JAKLHG010000178.1 GCA_022710255.1 Candidatus Hydrogenedentota bacterium | reverse complement strand
AATGAGTACCATGACGGTGTCGTCGAGTTTGGTCTGTTGTATGATGCCCCAAATCTGGGTGATGAGAACGGGCCACGCCACAAAGATGGCGACCAGGGCCGGTACCGCCTGTTGTCCGAAGATGCCTACGGAAGCCTGGGCGATCATGGCATCAGGCCCGCGCGGGGCCAGGTTGATTTTAAGCGCGGATTGCAGGCCGAGCACGGCTTTGAACATGCCGCCTTTGGTAAGGGAAATATCCCAGCCGCCGTCGAGAAGCGCCTTGCCTTCCACGTCGTACCCTTTTTCACGCAGTTTCTCCATCAGGTCGTTGGCTATGGTGGCAATCTGGTCCCGGGGTGCCGTGAATTGCCGGGTGGTATTGAATACGCCCATGACGTTCTTCCTATTCGTTACGACCGTCTACGGTCTGTTGCAGGGTGTGGTACTGGCTGACGGCATAGAGTACGGCGAGCTCGGCCAGAAGTTCCTGTACAAGCCCTCGCGCCGCCTCGTCGAGTTCGGCCTCGGCGTGGCGCAGCAGGCCGACAACCCGCTCTGACTGTGCGTGAAGTTCCGTATCCGAGACCAGGCCGTCATCCATAATCGTCTTGAAGGTTTCACGTTCCGCCACAAGCTCATCAAGACGAAACAGGCCCGTTTCCGGGTCAAACCAGGAATTCATAGTATCTCCTTTCTTTCGGGAAGTTGTGCGCCGCATTCACGGCAAAATTTCCAGGTGGGTTCCGAAAAAACACCGCAGGCGGGACAGCGGCGTTGCCGCTCATTTTTTGCCAACGCGTGACACAACCGGTTGAATTTGTCACCGGCGGCCCAATGGCGTATTTCCCGCACACGCACCGCCGCAAAGGGATGGGAGTGATTCATTACCGCCATTCCCTGAAGCAGGCTGTCCCAGGTGGATGCAAGCATTTCATCGTACGCATCGGCCTGGGCGGCATACGCGTCTATATTGACCGCGCCTGTAACGGATTTCGGGCCGCCTGACAGGCGGATCATGGTCTCCACAACGGGGCCGCCCGAGCCCAGTGCGGCGGCGGCGGCGCGGTCGGCTGACAGTTCGCTGCGACGTTGCCAGTAAAGCAGCGCCAGCTGCATGGGCTTGGTGAAGGGGGCGGTAAAAGCGCTGAACATGGAGCCCTGCAGCAGCAGGGCCGCCATGGTATGGTAGAGCACATGACGGCAGGCGATATGGCCGCATTCGTGGGCGAGTACCGCGTTGAGTTCGTCTGAATCCAGGTATTCCACCAGGCCTGACGTGATCGTGAGGAACGTGCGCGTGTCACCCGTGGTATAAGCGTTGGGTGCTGGATTCATCTCGAGATAGAATTCAGGCTCCGTAATGTCGAGCCGCGCACAGACCGGTTTAATCCTGTGATACAGGTCCGGGAGTTGATCGGGGCCCAGGCGTATTTTTTCCGCCATGCTGACCCCATGGACAATGCGTTCAAGCCCGACCCGCAAAAAGGCCTTTACCACCGCCGAAAATCCCGGAATCGCTTCAAGCTGCCGTCGCGTGCGTTCATCTTCCGGATGAATGAACGCCCCCACGGCCCCGTTTTTAGTCACGTCAATACTCCTCCTCTTTTTTCTGCCATCGTCTTGTTCCGTAATCAGCAACCGAGGCATACTCCGAAGCTGCTGCCAACGTGTCCTCTTTCATGCTGTCCTCTATCCCGTTTTCCCAGCGAGCGCTTCTTTAACAATAGCCGGAATGCCTTGCAGCAATAGGGCCATGGCCCCGATGATCACATAGTCCTTAACCGCTACTTCCGGAGGGAGGGTATCGTAAGGCATCAAATGGACGTGAAGGCGCATTTCGCGTTTCATGACACCCTGTTCCTGTTTGTTGGCCCACCGTTGTTTTTCCTGGTCGGTCTCCAGTGGCAGCCAGCCGCCCAGGAGTCGTTCCGCGCACCAGCGGCGATGTTCCATCTCCGCAAGCGCCGGAAGTTCCGGTGAATCTGCAATCCGCCGGTCGGATTCCGTGTCCTGGTGGCACGCCGTGATTGCGTGCAGCCGGTCCTGCGGGTTTCCTTCACCGTCCTTTGCCCAATGGATATGGCCTTCTTCGTCCATTACCATGCCCAGCAATGCGAGTTTCACGGAAATGTGGGCCGCGGCCTGGCGGTTCGACTCCCGCTCCCACTCTCTGCTGCGTTCCCAGAGGCGCTCGAAGTAACAGGCGAGATGGGAATGTTTTGTGGTCTCTTTGGCATCCAGGCCCATCAATTTTTTGAATGTTTCCGCCTCGCCCTTCTCAGGATAGGCCGCGCGATAAAAGGCGGCTACCGCACGCGCATGCTTTTCGGAAAGAGACAGGGCAATGGTTTCCGGCCGGCAGAAATAGTTATAAGCGCCGAAGGGGTCCGGTCCGGTTACCGCTACGGCGGCGAAGTTGTCCTGCCAAGGCTCGAAGGGTACGCAGCCGTTGCCGTACTCCTCCGGATAATTGTAATAGACATGACTGTGGATTTCGGTCTTGACTCCATCCTGGTTTACGCCCTTTGCGTACCAGACCAGGCGCGGTTGGAGCAGGCTGGCAACGGATTTAGACTGGACACCGTTATCGATACAATAGAATACGTGGTTCTGCCAGCCGGGCCGGATATGGTCGTAAAGGGGGAAATCCGCGGATAACAACGCCGCGTTCGCGGCGGGAAGCACCTCAAAGCGAAGTACCGGGAAGACCTCCTTCACCGCGTTTTGCATGGCGGGTGAAGCAGTGTTATCAAGGTTGAGACAGGGAAATTCTTCCAGAAACAGGCGCTGATGCTGTTCAGGCGCATCGCAAAACACCACAATCTCCCGCTGTTGGTCCCTGTAGAAATGGGCACTCCGTAGGACATGCAATACCAGTTCACGCGCCATGGGTGTCCAGCCGAAGATGCAAAAGGCCATATGGCGACGGCCCGCCACCGCCAGGCGCGGCCATATCGAGCGGCGGAACAGTTCCCGAACGATCACCTCCTCCATATTGAAACAAGACACGTGCATGGGCGCCTCCCAGGGACGGTTTTCCAGAAACATGCGCGCACGGTATCCTTCCACCGCCAGCTGAACACGTACCGCTTTCAACGCGTTGCATCTGCCGCAATCGAAATCGGTGTTCTTATCCAAACACAGGGGAGTGCTGGGATCAGGCAGGAGGGATTCCAGTTGTTGGGCAATGCGGCAGTCCATCTCGTCATCGGAGGTAACCACATAAATCTCCCGCGCATGCTTTGCCCCTGCCTTGCGCAATACCTCCGCATTGGCCGCATCCCCGATAAACACCATGCCCCCCGCCAGCTTCACTGTTTCGATGTCCGCCTTGTCTGGAACCTTCTCAATGACGGATACTTTGCGCTTCTGCTCGAGCAAGGCAAGTGCGATTTCCCGCCCTTTCCAGCCCAGGCCGCAAATCAATACATAATCCCGCTTGAGCGTCCGGGCTGAATGGATCAAGCACCTTTCCGCCAGGCCACGTATACGCGTATTGCGGGATGAACGCAATACAGTCCGGCAGACAGGCACGACACAACGTTCCGCCACCGCATGCCACAGGGCGGAAAGCCATCCCCACTGGAGCACGCGTAAACGCCGGATAGGTTCGTTGAGCTGCTCGAACAGTAATACAAACAACGTGCTCAGAACAACGCCCATCCCCAGGAAACGGGCAATCCATAAGGAAAGGTGCTGCCAGATCGAAAAGGTGTCGATCGCTGCCGGTCCTGACCCGTCAGGCATACTTCCTATCCGGGAAAACTCCTCGATCGTCTGAAAACTCGTATCGCCACTAAACAGCCCCACCGCCTGCCAAAGTCCTTCCCAAGAAGAAGCGGCGAAGTATCCAAATAGAAGCGTCAGCGCCAGCAGGACCGGTGGAAGCAGGAGTTTCAGGGGCAGTTTGCGCCAGCCCGTTTTATGTTTCTTTTTCATGCAGGCCTTTCTCCAATGCGTTAAGGCGACGTTTTAGCAGCAGCCGGGTCATTGAGTCCGCCATTGTCGGTTTCTTTAGGAAGGGTTTCGCTTGACGCCAGCCATATTCCGAAGTCCGTCAAAGCAGCGGTAGCCTCGTCGACCGACAATTGTTTGTCGGCGAAGCGAATCCCCGCGATCCCGGGAGCAAGTTCAAATTGCCTGATAGTACCGTCGTCCCAGACCACCATGGTTTTCGCTTTGTCAACAGCACTGGAAATAGTCTGTCCTAAGAGCGGAAAACCCGGGTCCTCTGTTTCAATAAGCCAATTCCACGTATCATAAAGAAGAAGAATACTGTTTACTGGAACGCCAATCTCGGCAGCCGGACTATCGCTTAAGATTTCTGCAAGCGCAACGGCAGGCATCATTTCAGACGTCCTATCATCAGGAATGACTGACACTTCATTGCCGTCCAGGTCTAAGAATTTACTCTCTATAAATTCTCCGCTCTCATCATAGGTGAAAATAATAGAGGCATAACCGTCTTTGTGCAGGCACGGTTTCCCATCCACACCAAAGAAACGGCTGCGAATTGGATTGTCGCGCTCATCATACGCAATCGTTCCGGAAGCAAAGTTATTCACGCAAAGGCACGGCTCATTATTCACGCCAAAATAACTTTCCTTATTCTGGTTACCACGTTCGTCGTATTCCCAAACCATGGCGGCGTATCCGTTCTTGGTCAGACATAGCTGTCCATCCACACCGAAGTAACTTTGGCGGATTATATTGCCGCGATCGTCATATTCTGACCTGAAAGATGCATTTCCATCCTTGTGCAAGCATGGATTTCCATCTACGCCATAGTAACTTGTGCGGGTTATGTTGCCGCGATCGTCATATTCCGATTTGAAAGACGCGTATCCGTTCTTGTGCAAGCATGGATTTCCATCCACACCGAAGTAACTTGTGTGGGTTATATTGTTACCTTCTTCATCGTAAGTCCATTCCACTTTGTGTGTATTGTCTGAAGAATCAAGTACAGGTTTTCCATCAGACCCGAAGTAACTTTCGCTTGTTTTGTTCCCGTGCTCGTCGTATTCCCAAACCATGGAGGCATATCCGTTCTTGCTCAAGCATGGCTGTCCATCCGCACCGAAGTAACTTTGGCGTATTATATTGTTACCTTGCTCATCGTAAGTCCATTCCACTTTATGTGTATTGTCTGAAGGATCGAGCACAGGTTCCCCATCAGGTCCGAAGTAACTTTCTGTCGTCATTTTCCCGTGCTTGTTATAGGTCAAGCTTATGGAGGCATATCCATCTCTGTGCAGGCATGGCGTGCCGTCCACGCCGAAAAATTCGATTTGTACTTTTCTCCCTTTTTTGTCGTATGTCAGTCTTGCACAATGGGTATAATCTTCCCGGTCAAGGATTGGTTTGTCCTGATCGTCAAAATAGGCCTGTTCGATTACATTGCCCCAAATGTCATGGCGCATCCGCACAATAGCCCACCCCTTAGTTGTCAACCGCAGTTCCTGATCTTTCCCGAAAGATTCCGCGCGAATCAGGCGCCCGTCTTTATAAAAAAATCGCATACCGGTGTTCCCGGCGCGGTCAATCATGGGCTCGTACTTGCCTTTATCTTCCTCAAGCGGACGCCATTCCAGGGAGGTCATACCGGCAAGTCTTCCAACATCGTCATACCTATAACGCCGGGCATGGGCGCCGTCCGTCCCGGGCACCGGTCGTCCTGAACTATCCCGAAACTCCCACCATTCCTCGAGCCCATTTTTGGTATAGGCGATCCGCACATACTCGGCCCGGTCACGCCGTTGTTTTTGCGGATACCCGTCTTTGTCCACAAAGTGAATGGTTGCGCTTTTTCTCCATGCTTCGCCGTCGGCGGGCGCATATACCATGCCCCAGATGACGGCGCCCTTTTTATCTTTGCCTAATTCATACACAGGCCGCCCGTCTTCTCCGGAAATAAATTCCCACTGGCACACTTTTCCTAGGGCATCGGCGGACACGGCGCCGGACGCTTTCCCTTCATTTTCTGTGAAAAGCGTTCTTCCCGCATCGTCATTTACATAACTTTCACTTATGGACCACAAATAGGTGGATACCGTGTGGTTCTCTGTGGGCCTGCTTTCGCTGTCCACCGCTCGAATAAGTTTAACTCGTGCCTTTGGAGACGACCAGATGAGGGAGCGTTCATATTTCCCTTGGGTGGTAAATTCCAGGGACCACGCGCGATGGGCAACGACGGTTCTGCTCAACTTCCCCAGGCCCACGGGCGTCCCCCAAACCTTTTTATAGTCTTCAAAATAATAGTGGTGTTCTTTGAAGAAAAACCACCAGCCGCCCAAAAGCAGGGATACAACCACAAGCAACAAGGCAAAGGAAACGCCTACGGCGAGCCGGGTTTGACGCCGGTGTTTATCCCGCTCCTCCCGCAACCGCTCGCTCTGGCGGCGCTCTTCTTCAAGCGCCCGGTCCGCACGCCTTTGGTCGCGGCTGGTTTTGGCCAGCACCGTGAGAATATCGTGGCTGAACTCGACCCAACGCACGCCCTGGCGGAAATCGTAGCGTAACAACCGGCACGCCACAAGTGTATCGATGTCCGCTCCCGGGATGCCGGCATGCTGCACATCATCAAGCGCCTGTGCCATGCGATACCCGTAACCGGTAAGCAGGTTGTCTTCCACATACGCCCGGGTTTCCGGCGCGACAGTGTCCATGGATTCTTCATAGAAGGATTGAAGGATGCATTCCCTGGCTGTGTTTACCTGTTGTAACGTGATGGTATCGCTGCCCTCTTGAATACGCTGGCGGTTAAGACGGGCGCAGAAAAGAGACAGGATCGCCGGCTCTACGCTGGGCGCTGTTTCCCGGTTTCGGCCAGCGGCATCCACCCGTGTGACGGCATCGACAATGGCGTGGGCAACGGCTTTATCCACCAGCGCACCGCCGGGATGCAGCACGGCTTCCATGGCCTGGTCAATACGCATGGCCTGCACACTTACCCGGTTGCCCGGGATGGGCGGCCACCGGGTGGTGAGTTCTTCAAGGCGGGCAAGAAAGTCTTCCCGAAGGCTTAAGACGATACGGTAGTTTTTCGCGTCTATGGGATATTCAATACACAGGCGTTCACGTTCAATGGCCTCCTTAACTCCCGGCGGCACGGTGTTGGAACACAAGCCCCCCAGTTCTTCAATAAAGGCGGCAAAATCCGGACGGCTTGCGCCCAGCGTAAACAACTCTTCAAACTGGTCCAGCACCAGGACGGGCTTTACCAGGCGGTTTCGCGCATCCCAGAATTCATTACGGTGGAACCATGCCCACAGTGATTCTCCTTCCGCTCCCGGCAAAGGTTCCGCGAGGGGCGCTATTTCTACCCGTGATTCTTTCAGGGCGTCCGTGACCGCCGCGACGACCTGGTCCCGGTACGATAAGGCGTCCGGGGCATGATCGAGGCGCACATACACGGGAATCGTATTTTCCTGTCGGAGACGGGGAAACACGCCGGCGCGCAACAATGATGTTTTCCCTGCGCCTGAAGGCCCGTACACGGTGGTTTGCACCATGTCGAGGATGGCCCGGGTCAAGGCCCGAATTTCCCGGTTGCGGCCGAAGAAACGTTCGGCCTCATGCTCC
>JAKLHG010000177.1 GCA_022710255.1 Candidatus Hydrogenedentota bacterium | reverse complement strand
CTCACGCAACAGGAAATGGGCGTAGCGCACCAGCCTGTAAGGGCCGTAAGCGCGCTGCATATCGCCGCCCGCACATTCGACGGCCACGGAAAGCAGATCCTTAATGGCGGCAATGAGGTCGGCCAATTCCGGTGAAGGCGCGAAACAAAGCGTGAAATACCGGCCAAAAGCCTCGCTGCGTTCGACACCATGGGTATCGCTGATACCGCAGACGGGAATACGCCGTCCCTTTGCGCGTTCTTCCTCGTACCGGGCCACCTGAAGCCCGTTAATGTCGTTCGCGAGTATGCCTTCCCTGTCGTCACCGCTGATCAGTTCAAATGCGTCGAACATCTGGATTTCAAAGACATAATCCACCAGCGCCTCATCCACATTGTTACGGTTGCCGGTGACCCAGTACGGATGGGCGAACATGGCCATACCATTTCGTTCATGAATACGGTCTATCACCCACCGGCAGGCGGCAAACTGGAAACGGTCCACGGCGGGCGGTGTCGGCGGCAGCGATTCCATCAAGGCGGCCACCTGTTCGCGATAAGCGGTCTCATCGTCTTTGTACAACTCCGTGACTCCGGCATTGCCGCCAAAGTTCACAATGTGAACTTTGTTGTCCGGGGAATGGACTTCCTCCCCCGGATAGATGCGCAAATCCACAGGCACCCCGGCAAACGCATCCCGGGCCTGAAGGGAAGACGCATAGTGCCGGTGGTCCGTAAGCGCCATGAAATGAAGCCCGGCGCGGCGGCATGCGCCCGCCACATAGGCGGGAGACTCCACCCCGTCGGAATAATGGCTGTGCATGTGGAAATCCCCCTTGTAGGGACGCAATCCATACAGGTCCTCCGCGACAGAATAAACGCGGAAGTCGCCCAGGGTGCGCTTTTTGTCGCCGCACGTTGACTCGATAATGAAGGCATGTTCCTGTTCCCCTTCAAAAAGTGTCGTGATGCGGATGCGGCCGTTCTCCGGGACGACTGCCATCTTTTTGCCCGCCGCCCAGCCACCCTGCTGCGGGCTGGCTATCATGGGCGCGTAGGTAAGCTCATAGCTGCAGTCTTCCTTGAATTGCGCGTGTTCGTGAATCGGCACAATCTCCACGGTGGATTCCTGATTTGCCGGCACGATGCGCGGCCACACTTCATAATACTGGTTTTCCGGCCGAATCTGGGCGCCGCTGGGAAGTTTGGGGCACAGCAGCTTGTTTGCGGAGGCATCAAAAGGAACGGCCAAGAACAGGAAAGCGACAACGAGTGTAATTCCTCTCATATAAAAACTCCTTTAAGGGTGGCTTAAAAATAGCGCCAGATCAAACGAAGGCATACTCCCCTCAATGAATACTGGCACGGTATTCCTGAGTGTACCATGCGCAACAGGCAATTTCAACCCATAAACAGCTGCCTAAATCCGCACGTAAGGAATGGCGAGAGTGTAGAAGCAGCGTCCTGCCGCTTCCATCGTGACTGCGGCCCGCATGTCCGTCTTGATGCAAAGCGGCAGGATGCCGCTTCTACGTTCCGTGTCCGTAATGGCTTTACGCCAACAGCTCGGTTTCTTACGTGCGGATTTGGGACCTGTTGCCGTCGGAAGAGCCTGACAAAAGAAAGGAGCAACAGGATTTAAGGGACTTAAAAGACGTACCCATCAGGAGAGCGTTATACAGTCCTTCTGGTCCTTTATAGCCTTCATGTCCCTTGCTTTGAAAACCACATCAGAATCCAACCACCATTTTCAGGTGTGAAGGCTTTCCGACATTGAAGAACAGGTGCTGACCGATTGGACCGATCGGTCCGACCCGACCGCGCCATGGGCAGAAAAAATACTGCCCGCCTCAGGGGCGGGCAGTATAAAACTTGCTTTAGCGGTTGGCTTAGTACATGTCACCCATGCCGCCTCCGGGAGGGCCTGCGGGCGCCTTCTCGGGTTCGGGGATGTCAGCAATCAGTACTTCGGTCGTCAACAGCAGAGCGGCAATGCTCGCGGCGTTCTGCAGGGCGGTACGGGTCACCTTGGTGGGGTCCAGGACGCCTGCCTTGAACAAGTCTTCATATTCGCCGGTCTCGGCATTGTAACCCACGTTGCCCTTCTTGGCGCGGACATTCTGCACGACCGTGGCGCCTTCGTCGCCGGCGTTGGCGGCCAGTTGGCGCAGCGGTTCTTCGAGAGCCCGTTTGACAATCATGGCGCCGACTTTCTCGTCGCCCGCAAGGTCCACTTCGTCCACGGCATCCTGGCAGCGCAGCAAGGCGACACCGCCGCCCGCGACAATGCCTTCTTCCACCGCGGCACGCGTGGCATGCAACGCATCTTCCACGCGGGCTTTCTTTTCCTTCATTTCGATTTCGGTGGCAGCGCCGACATTGATGACCGCAACGCCCCCGGCCAGCTTGGCCAGGCGTTCCTGCAGTTTCTCACGGTCGTAATCGCTGCTGGTATCTTCGATTTGCTTCCGGATCAGGTTGATGCGGCCCACGATGTCCGAACTCGAACCGGCGCCCTCAACGATGGTCGTCGTGTCCTTGTCGATGACAACGCGCTTGGCGCGTCCGAGGTCGCTCAGTTCCACCTTCTCCAGGGAACGGCCCAAGTCCTCGGTGATGCACAGGCCGCCCGTCAGGATGGCGATGTCTTCCAGCATGGCTTTGCGGCGGTCACCAAAGCCCGGCGCCTTCACGGCGACGGCCTGGAAGGTGCCGCGGATCTTGTTGACCACGAGGGTGGCCAGGGCCTCGCCTTCCACGTCCTCAGCAATAACCAGCAACGGCTTGCCGCTCTTGGCAATATTTTCAAGCAGCGGAAGCAGGTCTTTCAGCGAGGAGATCTTCTTCTCGTAAATCAGGATGTAGGCATCCTCGAGAATGGCGGACATGCTTTCGGAATCCGTCACGAAGTAGGGCGACAGATACCCCTTGTCGAACTGCATGCCTTCCACGACTTCCAGCGTGGTCTCGATGCTTTTGGCCTCTTCAACGGTTATGGTGCCGTCATTGCCGACTTTCTCCATGGCCTCGGCAATAATATCGCCGATTTCCATGTCGCTGTTGGCACTAATGGACGCCACATTGCGGATAACGTCTTTTTCGTTGCGGACCTGTTTGCTCATGCCCGCCAGCTTTTCCACCACTTTGGCCACGGCAAGGTCGATGCCCCGCTTGAGCGCCATGGGATTCGCGCCGGCGGTGACGTTGCGCAGGCCTTCGCGGAAAATCGCTTCCGCCAGCACCGTCGCCGTCGTGGTGCCGTCGCCAGCGACGTCGGAAGTCTTCGATGCGACTTCTTTCACCATCTGGGCACCCATGTTTTCATACTTATCCACCAGTTCGATTTCTTTGGCAACGCTGACGCCGTCCTTCGTTACGGTCGGGGCGCCCCATTTCTTGTCCAAAACCACATTACGGCCCTTGGGGCCCAAGGTCGCTTTCACGGCCTTGCTCAGTTGCACGACGCCGTCCAGCACCTTGCGGCGCGCGCTTTCTCCAAATTCTAATTGTTTCGGCATAATGAACTTCCTCCGGTTGAGGGATTAGTTGAGGGTTACTCAGTTATTCAATGACGGCCAGCACATCATCTTCACGCAGAATAATGTGCTCGTCCCCGTCAATCTTCACTTCCGTACCGGCATACTTGCCGATAAGGATGCGGTCGCCCACTTTCAATTCGGGGGCGACCCGTTTGCCCTGGTCATCCACACGGCCGGGGCCGACTGCGATTACTTTGCCTTCCTGGGGTTTTTCCTTGGCCGTATCCGGAATGATGATGCCGCCGCGCACGGTGTCGCCGGGCTCTTCACGTTTTACAAGAATACGGTCTGCAAGGGGACGCACTTTCATGGTGTGTACTCCTTCTGTTAACATTTGTTGGGTTAGGGGTTTCTTAACTGACAACGAACCAGACACCCGCCGCCGCGGCGGGCAACAACGCAGGGTTTCGCGCCGCATCTTGTTAGCACTCACCCTGTGTGAGTGATAATAACACAGGAAGAGGAGGTTTGTCAAGTCCTTTTTTCGCGCACACGGCGGGAACGGCGGGGCGCGCAACGGCTAAATGCTGTAGTCGGAGTGTTCGCCCGCCTCTTGCGCTTCCTGCTGCCGCGCAAGTTCCGCCAGGGTGATTCCCTCCAGGTACTCGCGCAGCACCCGGTTCGCACCCTCATAGACCCGCCTTAAAACGCATACGGACGGGTTGCTGTGGCAATAGGGGACGTCATCGCATTCGGCGATGATGATAGGGCCTTCGACCGCTTCCACAATCCGGGCCAGGGTAATGGTCTCCGGTTTTTGCGTAAGCACGAATTTTCCTTTTGCCCCACGTATGGAAGCGACCATATTAGCGCTACGCAACCGTGCGAGGATTTGTTCCAGGTAGGCGACGGGCAAATGCTGGTTTTCAGCGATGCGGCGCCCGGTGGCTCCTTCCGGCCTGCGGGCCAGTTCCACCATGGCACGAATGCCATATCGCGCTCGTGTTGAAATTTTCATGCCTGCATAGTACCCGAACACACGCCCGGCAAGCAAGGCGGCGCTGCGGCCCGGTTCAGTCTTCCGCGAGGGCAGTCCACTCCCGGTACAGGACTTCCAACTGCGCGTGGGCTTCGTCATAGGCCTTTTTAAGTTCCTGGGCCTGTTGAAAATCGGTGGGATCGATCTTGGAAAACTGCAGATTAAGCCTTGAAATATCGGATTCGCACTGCGCGATGTGCCCTTCCAGTTCCTCGATGCGCCGTTGTTCGCGGCGCGCTTTGCGTTCTCGCGCTTTCTTCTGCTCCCGCGATTCAACGGCTTTCCTGCGTTTTTCCTCGTCCCCTTCGTCCCGGGGCACGGCAGCGGCCTGTTCCTCCTGCTGTTTACGTCGCCAGTCGGAGAAATTACCCAGGAAAAGCCTTGCCCGGCCTTCCTGCAGAATCAGCAGCCTCTCGGCCAGTTTATCCATCAGGGTCCGGTCGTGGCTCACAATAATCAGGGTGCCTTCGTAGTCGGCCAGACTGGCTTCGAGCGCTTCACGCGACGCGATATCCAGATGGTTTGTAGGTTCATCCAGCAGGAGCAGGTTGGCGTCGGACGCAATGAGTTTGGCCAGCGCCAGCCGGCTGCGTTCGCCCCCGCTCAGCACGGTTGTCGGCTTGAACACCTCTTCGCCGGTAAAGAGAAAACGCGCCAGGTAATTGCGGCACAGCTGCCCCGACCAGTCCGGCCGAAAGGCCTGCATTTCGCCGAGCAGGTCGGTATTCGGGTTCAGGTCTTGCTGGTGCTGGTCATAGAACGCGGGCGAAACATTGGCGCCGGTCCAGATCGTGCCGGCCAGGCCGGGATGGCGCCCGGCCAATTGCCGCAGCAAGGTCGTCTTTCCCGAACCATTGGGACCGATAATGCCCAGGCGCTCGCCCCGGTGCAGGGAAAAGGACAAGTCTTCGTAAAGCAACTCGCCGTTGTACCCCATGGTAAGTTCCTGCGCGGTGAGTACGATATCCCCGCTGCGCCCGACTTCGCCCAGTTGAAAGGCGGCGGTGTCCATTTCCGGCGGCGGGGCTTCAACGATTTCGAGTTTCTCAAGGCGTTTCAGGCGGTTTTGCGCCTGGCGGGCCTTTGTGTTCTTGTAACGGAACCGGTCGATCCAGGCTTTTTCCTTCTGGATAAAGGCGTCCTGCCGCGCGAAAGCGCGTTGTTGCTGTTCGCGGCGCACTGTTTTTTCGCGCAGCCAGCTGTCGTAATTTCCGGTAAAACTGGTCAGGGCGCCCCGTTCCACTTCGACAATGCGCTGGGCGAGTTCGTTGACCATGCGGCGGTCATGGGAAATAAGCACGACGGCCTCCGGCCTGGCGCGGAGGTGGCCTTCCAGCCATTCGCGGGCTTCCATGTCCAGGTGGTTTTCGGGCTCGTCGAGCAACAGCAGGTCGGCTTCGCGCAACAGCGCCATGGACAACATCAACCGGGCGCGCCAGCCGCCACTGAGTGTGCTGAAGGGCCGGGAAAAATCGTCGGGCTGAAAACCCAGTCCGCACAGGATCTGCCTTGCCCGGGTCCGGAACTCATACCCGCCCGACAGGGTAAAGGCATGTTGCAGTTCCCCGTATTCTTCCAGCGCCGCCGGATCCTCATCCGCGGCCAGACGGTGTTCGAGTTCCTGCAATACCCGTTCCTGCTCCACCAGTTCCGCAAAACACCCCATGGCAATATCATAAATGGTTTTATCGGGCGGGGCATCCGGTATCTGGGACAGGTACACGATGCGGGCGCGGCGCATCCGTTCCACCGCGCCGGCGTCCGCTTCGGTTTCCCCGGTAATTAACCGGAACAAGGTGGTTTTACCCGTACCGTTGCGGCCGATCAACGCGATGCGCTCGCCTTCTTCGATGCGAAAATTCGCATTCGTCAGCAGTGACCCACTTGAAAAGCCCTTGCTGATATTTTCCAGACGTATCAGGCTCATGATGTTGAGATACTCGCCAGTGTTGCCCGCAGGGCATCCGGTTGAGGAAAGGCGGGCGCATCGTTTGAACGGGAACCGCCGCGTATTCGGCATCGCCTGTCGTGGTTGCCGAAACAGGCTGTTTCCTGTCTGCGCTAAAGCAGGCGTTGCCCGCAACCCAAGGAAAATAACACTACCTCAGCAAAAAATGGGACAGCTTCCGGCGCACCTGAAAGCCTTAAACGGTACATTTAGCCCTGAATCGCGCCGGTGGCTGTCCCGGATTTTTTTGCGGACATAGTGTTCAAGACCGGGTACAGCGAAGCGAACTCAGTGCTGAACAGGCGTGTCGCAGCCGGGGTTGCTTCACGGCACTCATAATGATAGCAGCGCTTATGGTGTTGATGGTACCATTACAAACATAGCCTTTCTTAGCACGAGAGCGTCCACCCCGGCAACGCTCACTGCACCCTTCCTTAATAACAGGGCGTGTGATATAATATGAGTATGGGATCTCAGGATCAAGCCTGATGCCCCGGTGTTTGGTTTTAACGGCGGCGTTACTGCCATATCATCTCTGGAAAGATGCAGGTGTCCAATATCAAAGGCTCTAAAAAGTAGGGTTTTGCTGACACATCAAGGTCCTTCGGTGGTATATAGTATAGTCGTTGGGAAGAAAACGTAAAACCCAGCCAGGGGATTACAACAGATAAACCGGTCACAAGGAGATGTGCAATGTTTAACATGAAGCGTTTTGTCTTGTCCGTCCTTCCCGTGCTTTTCGTTCTGCTACTTTCCGGATGTAAAGTGGATGCCATTTGGGTCAGCCGCACGGATTTGGACTTTCAGCGCGACAATAACCCCCAGTATTTCGACCTTGCGAATGAAAATGCCTCGATGGGTACAATTAATGTAACCATTTCGCCCGACAAAAGTTGGATAAAAGTGGCGCCCATCCTGGCGCCGTGCAAGCCACCGGACGCCGGCGGCCTGGTCAAATCGCGGGTGGAGGTGCGTATCGATCGCAGCAAAATTACGGATGAAGGCAAAATCAGTGGGACTATCACGCTGAAAGCGGACGGTATCAAAGAAGTCACCGTCAAGGTTTCCGCCATTCAGGACGAGAAGACGCCCGCCCTGGCCCCGCTGAATATTGTCAACCCAGTAACCACCTACAGCAATCCTTACCTGGTGGAATTTTCCTTTTCTCT
>JAKLHG010000176.1 GCA_022710255.1 Candidatus Hydrogenedentota bacterium | reverse complement strand
GACAATCCAGTCTGCCTCATTCTCTGGGGAAATCGGCGGAATCGGAGGTTCCCCCGTGCCGGGCGGGTAGTCCGGTGAACTGTAGTTGATGGCCACGGTAACGTCCGCATCCGGTCCTGTGGGGGTGATATTGACCGTCAACATGACGATTTTTGCCCGAGACAGATCCAGTACGCCATCGTAATACCATTCATTCCACCAGTCCGTGTTCGGATAATAATACCAGGATCCTCCATCGTAACCGCTGCCACCGCCGGCAACCATCTCGCCTAACCCATTGAGTTCGATGAAAAATGTACCGGTGTGGTCCCAGCCATTTTCCCCCTGGCGTGTTGGGACGGCGTCTGTCGTTGATCCCGACATGCCGGCCAGCGGGCCTCCGGGAGCTCCTACGAAGTCATTTCGGTAGGTAATATCCTTATGGTTTATGGTTCCAAGACACGCGTACCCTGAATTTTTTATAAGGCATGCACATTCGCAGAAGGAACAGTACACCTTGTAGAGATAGTACTCTTAGTTTTATGTCCAAAATCTGCAAGCGCTGTATTAATTATATTATAAGTCAAAAGTAAAAGATAAATTTTAAGATACATAAAATATACTGAAGATTAAAAAAAATACTCATTAAATTAAGGTTACAATGAACAGTCGAGAGCAAAATATAAAAAAAATCAATAAAAATACTCTTCAAACAATAGAAATCATTTGATCTTTAAAATTTACATATAGTTACATCTTTCTTGTTCAATGTTTCGAATCCGAAGATGGCAAGTCGACTATATCCTCCCGTTTCAGACGTGCTTCATCCTGTCTTTGTTGCCTTGGAAAAAAAGGGTAAGGCGCAGAATATTTGTATTTTCTGCCGCAGTAATACATAGCCTTTACATCGTGCATTTGATTAGCATCCTTAACATTTGTTAGGAAATATAATCACCACCAATCATGTTACCTACACCAAGACTTGGTTGTCCCTGTTAGAGCAAAACTTAACGGAAGGGTTTTGAATATGAACACAACACGAAGAGATTTTTTACAGGTTGCCGGCGGCATTGCGGCCGCAGGGACCATTATGGGCGCCCTTTCTCCGGAAGCGCACGCGCAGGCCGGCGGCACCGTTACGGAACATGTACTGGCACCCCTGCCGTACGCCTATGATGCGCTGGAACCGCACATTGACGCCAAAACCATGGAATTGCACCATGGAAAACATCATGCCGCCTATGTGAGTGGTTTAAACGCGGCGGAGGCGGCCCTGGCCAAGGCCCGGACCGACAATGATTTTGCCCTGGTCCAACACTGGTCCAAGCGGGCCGCGTTCAACGGTGGCGGACATTTCCTTCACAGCATGTTCTGGAAAGTCATGGCGCCGGCGGGTACAGGCGGTGGGGAGCCGGAAGGAGCATTGCGTGACGCCATAAACCGGGATTTTGGTGGATTCGAAGCGTTCAAGCAACAATTCAACGCGGCAGCCGCCCAGGTGGAAGGTAGCGGTTGGGGCCTGTTGCATTACCGACAGGAAGATGACAGGCTCATCATATTGCAGGCGGAAAACCAGCACAAGCTGTCACCTTGGGGCGCTTGGCCTGTTCTCGGCATCGATGTGTGGGAACATGCCTATTATCTGAAATATCAGAACAACCGTGCAGCATACATTGATGCCTGGTGGCATGTTGTGAATTGGAAGCAGGTGGCCGACAATCTGGCGGCACTGAAGAAATAAACCGCATTGACAACACACACGGGGACCCCGTGCATCCGTCTTCTTGACAGGTGACGGGGTCTATTTATTGGTTCCCTTCCGGGTGCAGGACCTTTCCTGTCAAGCGGTAAGAACAGCAGGATTGATTTCCAGGCCAAAGCCATTTAGAATACACCGATATCGGCAACACGACGATATTTTAGAACTTTTCAGGCAGAGCACCGGACCAGACAAATGCGAGCCCCGGACAGTACTATCGGCCCGGACGCAGAATCCACCGGGCACAGGAAGGGACAGGCATGACCAGGCATGAACGGTTGCTCCGTACGCTACGCGGCGAGACGGTAGACAGGCCTCCGGTATCGTTTTACGAAATCAACGGGCTGGATGAATGCCCAGAGGATGACGACCCGTTTAATATCTATTCTCACTCTTCCTGGCGGCCCCTGATTGAACTGGCGCGCAACCACACCGATCGTATCGTCATGCGCGGAGCGGCCTTTCAAGGAGTGCAGCCGGACCCCGTGGCGGCTCTGGCATCCACAGAGACCTGTCTGTACCAGGGCAGTCGACAGGTTACCCACCGGCTGACAGTAGGGGGACGCATGTTGACCTCGTGCACACGGCGGGATCCGGACGTAAACACGATTTGGACCGAAGAACACCTGCTAAAGGATGAAAGGGATCTACGCGCTTTTTTAACGCTTCCCCCTCCGGTCTCCGTCGGAACGCCGGACCTTTCAGGAGTACTGGAAGCGGAAACAGCCCTGGCCGACTCGGGCATTGTGATGCTGGACACGCCGGATCCGCTATGCCTCGCCGCATCCCTTTTCGACCTGGGTACCTACACAATGATTGCTTTAACGGACCCAGGGCTTTTCCGGGCGCTGCTCGACTGGTTTGCTCCGGCGCTGATCCAAAGGACGGAAGCGGTATCCCGGGAACTTCCCGGCCGGTTATGGCGTGTCTATGGTCCTGAATATGCCGCGCCGCCATATTTGCCGCCGACCTTGTTCCGTGAATTTGTAGTGCCGTATGTGGCGCCCATGATTACCGCCATCCAGCGCCACGGCGGTTATGCACGCATTCACTCCCATGGCCGGCTGCGTGATATCCTGGACGATATCGCCGCGATGCGCCCCGACGGGCTGGATCCTATCGAACCACCGCCCCAAGGTGATGTGGAATTAGCGTGGGTGCGCGCGCACTACGGCACAGACATGGTGCTTTTCGGCAATCTTGAGGTAAGCGATATTGAAACCTTACCCCCGAATCTGTTTCGCGATAAGGTACTGCGCGCCCTTGAGGAAGGCACGCGTACGCCCGGACGCGGATTTGTGCTCATGCCGTCCGCCTGCCCCTATGGACGCAAACTTACCCTGACAGCGCTCCGCAATTATGAAACCATAATTGATTGTGCAGAGGCGCTGTAATCCGGGTAAACTCCTCAGCGATAAAGAACGGCAAATTCTTCGCGTAGAGAACCCGCTACTGTCCTGAGTTCCCCGGTGTCCCGAAAAAATATTCTTCGCCAAGCCTCATTTTTCACTTGACTATTATCTTAGAAGTGTATATACTTCTAATATGAACAAGACAACCGCCACCAACGCCCAAGGACGCCAAGTACTCGAACGCATCGCCCGGATAGGACCCTTCCTGCCCGCCTCGCTCACGATCACCCGCACCCGATGCGGAAACCCACGCTGCCGGTGCGCCAAGGAAGGCCCCATCCATGAAACCGCCTTGCTGACGTGGAAGGAGGGTCGGACGACGCATACCCTCTACGTGCCCCGCAACTTGCGCCGCGACGTGGCTCAATGGATCGCCGAATGGAAAAAACTAAAACGTCTCATCGAGCGCATGGGAACCGCACAAAGGCAGTTCCTGCAGACCCGGAAAAAGAACAACAGGAAACCATCCGGGCCTTCTTGAGGACCTACACGCACTTTTTTGGGCGCATAGACAAGCGTTTTGCGTCCCTTTCCGATCCCCGAAAGCCTCAATCCCCCGACGATGTGGAGTACAGCGTCGCATCGCTTGTCTTTCTGTGCGTGCTCATGCACAGTTCCATGCTCGGCGCCCGCCGTCAGATACGTTTGAAACTTTTCACGACCTTCCTCGTGCAATTGTTTAAGGCAATCTTCGACGTCAATAGCGTCCCCCATGGCGACACGATGAACTATGTGCTGATTGGTCTGCAATTCGACGAAGTGCAGGAAGTTTTGTGTGGGATGACCGAAACCCTTATCAATAAACGGGTATTGGAGACCCAACGACTGTTCGACCGCTACTACGTCATAGCCATAGACGGCACGCAGCTGCGCTCCTACCGCGAACGGCATTGCGCGCATTGCCTGACCAAGACCAAGAATGGAATAACCCGGTACTACCATTACGTCCTTGAAGCCAAACTGGTGACCCCCAGTGGATTCGCCTTTTCCATCCTGACGGAGTTCGTGGAAAATACCGATGTAATCGATCCCGCCGCCAGCGAGGAAAAACGCAAACAGGACTGCGAACTCAAGGCGTTCTACCGCTTGGTGGACCGTCTGCATGCCCGTTTTCCCCGGCTCCCTTTGCTCTTGTCCATGGACGGACTGTTCGCTGTAGGACCGGTTTTCGAACGCTGCGAACGCTACAAATGGAAGTACATGATCTCCCTTTCAGATGACCAGGTAGCCTCTATCAATGAGGAATTTGAAGCGCTGGCCACGGTCACGCCTGAAAACCGACGCTTGTGGCACACGGGGCCCAATCGCGAAATTAAGCAACGTTTCCGTTGGGTCAACGATATCATCTATATAGATTCCAAACGCAGCAAACACCAGGTGAATGTGGTCGAATGTCTCGACACGCGGCCTGATACGAACAACGAACCCAAGACCACCAAGTTCAAGTGGGTCACCAATGTCGTCGTTACGGCGGATAAAGTGATCCCCTTGGCTAACAACGGAGGACGAATACGCTGGAAGATTGAAAACGAAGGTTTTAACGCGCAGAAAAAAGGCGGATACAACTTGGAGCACGCCTACTCCAATGACTACAATGGTATGAAAATCTATTACCTGATACTCCAGATAGCCCACCTCATCATGCAACTACTGGAGAAAGGCAATCTCTTGCGCAGGAATTTCCCCAACGGGTTCGGTTCGCTACGAGACCTGGCCTACCGCCTGCTCGAAGCCCTGCGAAACGTCGCACTCAGCATACAGGAATACGACGCGCTCTGTACCGAGGCCATTCAAATCCGTTTCAATTCCTCCTAAGCCCGCCGGTGGTTCCTGGTTGTCTCTCCCCTCTGCGCGTCGTTTATCTCTTATCGCCCCCCCTTCCCTTGGCACCAATACCCCCCGTGTCTTCAGCCCTCCTGAACATACGCCTACCTTGCCGCCATGCCCCGTCGTTTCCTCACAGGGCGCTTACGTTCGTTATCGCTGTAAACTCCTTTACCCTGTTCCGCCCGGTGCGTAGCATATGGTATACTTCGCATGATAATGCCAATGAAACCAATACCGTGGAGAACAAGCCATGCTGAAAGACAAAATGATACGGGTACGCTTGTATAAATCATACCATGAACAGCGACCTCTTTCCTTCGTGGGAAAATGTGTTGTCTTCAATGACTGTTGGGTCGCCGTCACGGGACGCGTCATTATGGTGACACGCAGCAGTAAAACGGGTGTCCAAATAGACGACAAATTAAGCCAGCACGTCATCCCGAGAGACAGCATCGAGTCTATCCGTGTGCTGCCCGATGATTTTGACATCAATGCCATCACGGTAACCACGGAAGGCCAGCAACTCGTCATCCCGGTAAAAGGCGCTCAGCCCTGCTTTATCGGAGAAATAGGCGAAGGATGATCCCGGTCACCTCCCTGCATGGTAACAGGCAGGGATGCGTCCGGGTACTGATCAGGGTACCGCTATTCCTTAAAAGGGGTGCTCAGGTTTTGGGCGGCAAAACTCCAGTCAACCACGTCCCAGAACCCTTCAATAAATTTAGGGCGTGCATTCCGGTAGTCAACGTAATATGCATGCTCCCACACATCCAGCGTCAATAGGGGTTCCTGACCATGGCGCAGCGGGGTATCGGCATTGCTCAGGGGCATGATTTCGAGTTTGCCCGTACTATCCGCCGCCAGCCAGGCCCATCCAGAACCGAAAAGTTTGGCCGCCGCCGATGAGAATTGTTCTTTGAACGCGTCCAGAGAACCGAAATCACGTTCGATATTGGCGAGCAATGCACCCGCAGGCGCGCCGCCACCGGAAGGCGACATGCAATGCCAAAAGAAACTATGATTCCACGCCTGGGCGGCATTGTTGAAAACACCTGCCGAAGAATTCATAACCACGTCTTTCAAGGTCATCTCCGACTCGGGCTTGCCATCCACCAGGCCGTTCAGATTGTTGAAGTAGGCGGCATGATGTTTTCCATAGTGATAGGACATTTGTTCCTCGGAGAGAAAAGGACTCAAGGCGCCCAGGTCATAGGGCAGTTGTGGCTGTGCAAAACTCATCGTTTTTTCCTCCTGGTTTGTATAAAGCATTCCACCATTAGTCGCTTGATGCCATCGCGTTTACGACACTACGTAAAACGCCAGGTCCGTTCGCATTATTCCCGCTGGCATAGACGTATAGTTTAATGTATTGTCCCGTTCCCGAACAAAACACAACACCATTGTGTTATGCTATCATTTACCAGCCAACCAGTTTTATTTCCACGTGTTGCACCGTGACGGCAACATGCGGGGTGTGTTTCCAGGAGCCTGTTCCATTATGAATATTCTTTCCGTTTGCAATCTGACACTGACTTTCGATGGCAAAAAGATTTTGGATTCCATATCGCTGGATTTTTGGGCAGGTCATGTTCATGCCGTTATCGGGCCGAACGGCGCAGGCAAATCCACCTTGGCAAATGTCATCATGGGGCTGCACGGCTATACCCGCTACGATGGAGAGGTGCTATACGAAGGGCGTTCACTGCGCGGTGTTTCCGTGGATGAGCGGGCACGCCGGGGTATCACGCTGGCCTGGCAGGAGCCGGCACGCTTCGAAGGGCTGTCTGTGCAACGCTTTGTTACGGCTGGGTCGAGGCGAAAAGACACGGCGTACGTGAAGGAACTGCTTGACAGCCTCGGCCTGGAACCGGACCGGTACCTTCACCGCAGCGTGGACCGGACCTTGAGCGGTGGCGAGCGCAAGCGCATTGAACTGGCTTCCATCCTCGCCATGGAACCGCGGGTCATCCTGATGGATGAACCCGATTCCGGCATCGATATTGAAGCGCTGCAGAAGATTTTCGAAGCGTTGCGCCGCCTGAAGGACAAAGGCGTCACGGTAATTATGATCACGCACAGCATGTCGGTGCTCGAACAGGCCGATCATGCCTTTCTTATTTGCAGCGGAACATTGCTGGACAAGGGCAATGTGAAAAAAATAGGCCGGTACTTTGCCGACAAGTGCATTTCCTGCGATCACATCAACCGTCCGGCCGTAAAGGAAATACAGGCATGACCCAAAAGGATATCGTTGCGGCACTGATGCAATCCATCGGCCTGGACCCGCACAAGCCCTTCGGAGACGATGTGGCGCGCATTGAAATTCATGAAAACCGTGTCGTCGGGGTAAAACTCGTTTCGGGCCTGAACGTCGACGCCAATGAAACCGACAAGGGCGTGGACGCCGTTATTTCGCTGGATGATGGTACGCACCTTGAAAAGCCGGTCCATATCTGCTTCGGGGTGCTTCCAGAAAGCGGACGGCAGCATATTAATCTCGACATCCGCATCAAACAGAACGCGCGAGCTTCTTTCCTCGCTCATTGTACCTTTCCCAACGCGGTTGATGTGCAGCACACCATGAACGCGGTCATCGAGGTTGAGCCCGGCGCTCATTACGCCTACTTTGAACGGCACATTCACGGTTCCGGGGGCGGGGTCAATGTGGTGCCG
>JAKLHG010000175.1 GCA_022710255.1 Candidatus Hydrogenedentota bacterium | reverse complement strand
CGCCTAAGGGCCATGAAATTGCCTGGGATCAGTTTAAACTGCCCGACGAGGCGGCACCGCTTCCAATTCCAGCCGGTGCTGCCACCGCACTCACGGTAACGGAAGATGACAGCCAGCTGACCGTATCCGGCGACACGTTGACGGCCCGTTTTGACAAAACCGCAGGCGTGTTGGCTTCGCTGACCGTTTCAGGAACGGAGCTCATCGAATCGCCCCTGCGTCCGGATTTTTGGCGCGCGCCCATCGACAACGACCGGGGCCGTAATATGGATAAAACCCAGGGCGTGTGGAAAACCGCCCATGAAGATGCCCGGGTGCGCGAGTTCAAGGTGGACGCCGCCGATCCGCAGCAGGTGGCCGTAACGGTCACCCTTTCCCTGCCGAAGGCGGATGTGCGCTGGACCACGCGTTACATCGTGCTGGGAAGCGGGGAAGTGCTTGTGGAAGCCGCGTTCATGCCAAAGAAAACCGACCTGCCCCAACTGCCGCGCCTCGGTATGCAGATGATCCTGCCGACCGGTTTCGACCGCATCTCCTGGTTGGGACGGGGCCCGCAGGAGACGTACATAGACCGGCTGGACGCGCGCGTGGGACGCTACAGTGGCACGGTACGCGATCAGTTCTGCTACGACTATTCCGAACCCGGCGAAAGCGGCAACAAAGTGGACGTGCGCTGGGCCGCGTTGCAGAACGCAAATGGCGCCGGCTTGTTGATCATTGCAGATCCCGCGCAATTTCTGAGCATAAACGCCATGCATCACACGGCTGAAGACCTGGAGGCCGCGGATCACCCCTTTGAATTGCCGCAACGGGCGTTCACCGTGCTGAACGTGGACTGGAAACAACAGGGCGTTGGCGGTGACGACAGCTGGGGCGCCTGGCCCCACGAGGGATATTTGATTCCCTGCGCAGCTCAAACGTATCACTTCCGTCTGCGCCCCATGGCCTCGGACAGTGACATCAACACCTGGGCAAGAAGCGCATTCCCTAAAAAATAACACCCGGATAAACAACAAAGCCTGTGGGGTTTAAAAACCTTACAGGCTTTATTTATTTGATGCGCAAATGCCCAGGTTGACAGCCAAGTCATTCACAAGGGGCATGTCGGTAGACTGATGGCATTTTCCTATCTATATCCGCCGTCTCATCGAGTTCCCTGCGAGACATTGCGATTGTAAGGACAACTGAAGGTCTGCGATTGTTTAATCGTTACGCTTGCCCACGGTATCGGTGGGCCCCGAAAACCCCGGTCCGCCCGCAGCTACATAGCCGTTGCTGGCGCCGGATGGGGAGGGACTGACCCAAAAAGAGAACAACGCCCCGTCGCGTAGATGGAAGCGAAAGCGGACGGGTTGTCCCACGAGAGGGGCGAGGTTCTCCGCCTCTTTCCAAAGCACGCGTTCGCAGGCGGAATCCACCGAAACGGGCAGACAGGAATCAACGGTATAGGGTGCGATGGACGTTCCATCCTCCCCTAGAACCTCCACGCGCAAATCTCCGCCAGTGACAGCGGCGTTCACAAACAGATACTTTCCGGAAAATTTCAACGGCCGGGTGGTCAGCGTGCCGGGTTCCGCGCCGGCTTGCATGGAAGCGAACCCATCCCGGCGCAGCGTGGCGAGGCCGGTGCTGCATACGCCGGAGGCTGACGAACCGGGCGCCCCTTTCCGGCCGCTCACGTAAAAATACAGTTGGTCGCCCACCACAAGACAGCAGCCGCCTGCGGACTGCACATTGGCCCAGTTCCATTCCCCGACGGTTTCGGAAACGGGAATGAAAGGGTCATGGGAGGGACGGCTCCAATGAAATCCATCACGGCTGAAACCGACACAGAGTTCATTGGGCTTGGCACGGTCCTCCGGCTGGCCGCGCCAGATGTCGAACAGCCCAAGCAACACACTTTCATAGGCGACCGCGTCGAGATTGTAGAGTTCACAGGGCGTTCCGAGATCCTGGCGCGGTGCGTCCAGCGTATCCGCGCCTACCCAGAAGGGGGGGTGTCCGTCTTCCCACTGTGCGCCTTTTAGCACGTCTCCATGTTCCCAATACCGGCGATAGCGCCCAATGGACGTCTGCTCGTATGCCCGAATGCCATAGACCCACACGTTACGGAACGGGTTGAAAAAGACTGTGCTGCGATCACCAGTAGTTCCAGTCTTTACTCCCGAGTCAGTCCAATGAATCCCGTCCGGGGAGAAATAAATGTTGAGGTATCGCCGACTGGGGCGCAGATAGACAAACAGTTTGAAGCGCCGTTGCGGGTTGGATTCATTCAGGTCCAGCCATACCGTGCTAGAATCCCGTTCTTGCGCTTGCACGATGTTGGTTCCGGGAACGACATCGAGTTCGGGTTTTTCCCAGGCAATACCATCACGCGACACCGCATAACAGGTGGATTTGACATAGCCGCCCATGTACCACATCTTGAACAGGTTGTCCTGCGGGTCAAACCAGACGCCGTCGCTGAAGGGCATGGCGGAGATTGCCTCATGTCCCGCACTGGCGGTTTCCATCTCCCACGGTTTGTCCGGTATCAGAATCGGGTTGTGGGGATAGTAGTCGGCGCGATGCAAGACTCGCCGCAGGCTGGTTTCCTCAATAAGAAAATCGTCCACAAAGAGTTGGCGTCCCACGTCAATCGGAATCACCGCAGGCGGCACTTCGAGGTAGGGAACCGCCATCGGTTCGCGCGACAGCGGACGGTCCGGCGGCGGCCAGGATTCCGGACTCGTAATCCCGTTATAGAGCGTGGGTGATTCTACTGCGCCCTCTGCGGAAGCACCATGGGCGGTCAGAGCGGCCGTTGCCATAAGAAAACACATGGCCCGCCAGTTTGGAATAGTCCTGCTTATCATGTTGTATCCTTTTTTGCGGATTGACTTCCTGAACATATTTAATGCAGAAATCCCTGCGATTGTTGCACTGACAAAGCGAAACGACAGGGACACGCTTACCGCCGTACATTAAGCCAAAACGGACTGGAGGACTTCAATAATCAAAGCCGAGGGCCTGCCATGCAGACAATACCCCGGCGGTCATTATGCGCGCACTTTATAAAAACGGTACCATAATCGAGGAAGGCTTAACTGCGTTCTATTGTTTTCCCATAACTCTGGATAGACGGATGAACCCGTGGTCATTTAAAATTGCAGCCTGCCTTTTCTTTTTCGGGGCATGGCTCTTCCCGTATTCTTGTTTCGGGACCAGCACCGGTACTTTTCCCGGCACTGTCTTCGGAGAGAAACCGCCTTCTTTGGTGTATGGCCTGCCTGTGGGGGAATTTCTGTCCGCAAAACGAGCCAGGCCCGAAACGGAGACCAAAGTATCTTTGATTGCAGTCGGGGATATCATGTTGTCCCGTTACGTGGCCCGTAAGATAGCTGCCGTTCAGGACGCCCATTATGTCTTTCATAAGGTTCGAGATTACCTGAGCCGGGGAGATGTCGTTTTCGGTAACCTCGAATGTCCCATCGCCGCAGGTCGCAAAATAGGCAGCGGGGAAATGGTCTTCCGCGCCGAACCCGGCATGGAAGCTGTTTTAAAGCAGACCGGTTTTACCGTGTTGTCTTTGGCGAACAATCACCTTCCCGACTTCGGCGAACGCGGCGTGACGGAAACCCTTGACTATCTTGAGAGTGCCGGAATCCGGACGACGGGTGCCGGGCGTAATGACCTGGAAGCCTATAGCGCCTCGCTGCTGGAAGTCAAAGGCATCCGTTTTGCCTTTCTCGCCTATAACGACCATGACGTTGTGCCTTCCCGATATGAGGCCGGACCCGAACGGTCCGGCACGGCATTCATGGATATATTCAGAATGACCGCCGCAGTCCGGGAAGCCAGGCACGTGGCGGATTTTGTGGTGGTTTCCATGCATTCCGGGCATGAATACACCAAACAGGCCAATTCCTCTCAATCCGCATTCGCTCATGCGGCGATTGACGCGGGTGCTGAACTGGTTATCGGGCACCATCCGCACGTAGTACAACCCGTCGAGCAGTACCGGGGGAAGTATATCCTCTACAGCCTGGGGAATTTTGTCTTTGACCAGGCGCATTCCGGCACCCGCGATGCTATCATCGCGACATGTATCTTTGACCGCGAGGGAATCTCCCGCATCGAGTTTTTCCCGGTGAATATTGAGGAGTATTGCCGTCCCCGATTCGTTGAGCCTGTACAATTCCCCCATATCATCGACCGGCTCTGTTTCCCGCTAAGCGATCGCTCTGTATTCGCGTGGAGCGAAAAAAAAATGACTTTGGAGCAGGCCGACTGGGATGCCATCTACATCCGTGATTCCAGTCCCGGCAATTTATCAAAAAAAGTGAGCGCGGATGTGAACCATGACGGTAATCCGGAGGGATACACCTTGAACAATGGGCGCCTGAGCGTGGTTCAGGGCCAACACCGTATATGGGAATCGCCCCCGGACTGGTGGATTGACAATTTTGTTGTCGAGGATTCCACCAATGACGGGGCGGGTGACTTGAATCTTTCTGTCTGGGTGATGGCGCTCACGAATGACGTGCCGATACTTTGGCCACCGCAAGCGATTCCCCGTCTTGTAAACCGTTTTATAGCCTATACGTTCCGGCAAGGCAACCTGGAACCTCTGTGGACATCACCGGCGCTGCCCGGCCCCATACACGACTTCACCGTTGCCGATATCAATAATGACTCCAGGAACGAGTTGATACTTATTGAGGGTTCGTATCATGCCGATACTTATTTCACGGGCACTTTTGTGACCCTGCGGCAATGGAACGGCCGGGAATTTATAACAACCTGGCACAGCCGTAAGGGAGAATACAGGAACTTGGAAATCCTGTGTATCGATGGCGTTCCCCATATCGCAACGGTTGGCCCAGCACCGGCAGGAACTTTGGAAAGCGGAGAATGAGAACGAAACACTCCCATTCCCATGTTTCGTTCAGTGCGGCAGCAAATCCAGCGGTTGTACCGGTTCTTCAAAGTACCGGTAAAATTCCGCAGGCAGATCGTGATAGTCCATTCCCGCGATTTCCCCGCTGAAGTCCTGAGAATTATGTGTGTTCCAGAACAGCGCGCTTTTGTTCTCAAGACGGTTTGCTTTAACATCGGCAAGCAGAGCGGCAAATGTTTTTCCGGTGTAGGTCCCCTCCAGGTGCAGGCCGGAAGTGTCGTTTAAGAGACGGACAGCTTCCATGGCTTCAGGCGTATACAGTCCATAGGCTTCCCCATAGAAATCATGCACAAATAAAAAGTCCTCTGCAGGGAAGGGCAGCAGCGGAAAGGCAGGATCGGCCCGATGCAGCAGTCTGGCGGTCGAGCGGAACAGGCGTGCCGCTTTGCGTTCCGAACTGAATTGGGCTTCGGTGACGCGTACCGCCGCCACTTTTGCTTTCAGTCCTGCCGCTTTCAAGCCCAACAGAAGTCCCACAACGGTGCCCATGGTGCCAGAGGCCGCATAGATAAGGTCCGGCTCCGGCAGTTCACCGTGGTCTATCTGCTCTTTCAGCTCAAAGGCGGCGTTGACAAAGCCAACCATCCCCAGGGCCGAGGTGCCGCCGGGTGCGATCAGATAAGGGAATTGTCCTGTCCGCAGTTTGTGAAGGCCCACCTGCTTGAGCGAGTCCAGCGCGGTCCTGAGCATGCCCGGGCTCTGGTGCAGTTCAATGCCCGCGTGGAGCGACATGAGCAGATTCGTCCGGACACCTTGGGCATTGGGTTGGGGGATTAGCATGGAGATGGACTGCAAACCCATCTGACGGGCATACAGTCCGGTGGCCAGGGCATGATTGGAGCCTGCCCCGCCAAAGGTCAACACTTCCTTGTATCCCTGTTGCGCCGCGCGTGCCAGGAGAAATTCGAGTTTGCGTACCTTGTTGCCTCCATACGGTCGCCCGCTCAGGTCATCTCGTTTTACATACAGGCGCGTATCCGAAACGCCCAGAACCTGTTCCAGAGTCTGTAACCGCTCCACGGGCGTGGGCAGGGAGCCGAGGCTGACATGCGATATGGCGTGTTGAATCCCCGGGTAATGGGTGATTAAAGGGCGATCTGTTGGCGCAATTGACATGAATGTACTCCCGTGCCTGTGCTTTCCTGTACCGATTTTCCAAAAGTATAGCAAAAGCGCTTCTATTTATCAGATACAGGGTGTATTTCGCTATACTGGATTAAATTTTAACAAAAGGAGTTTAATACCATGAGAACTTTTCTATGGTTGGGATGCGCGGCGGCTATTGTTACGAGTGTGAATGCGCATGCGGCGCGGGTCTTTCAACCGGTTGATTTTCGACAGGTACAGGCCGGCGGCGAAATCGGACGGCGTATAGAGGTTACCATGAACAACAATCTGCTGGCAGCGGACCTCGACAAGGACTTCCTGCAGCCCTTCCGCGACCGCAATGCCGGGAGCGGATATGTGGGACTCGGTAAGACGGTGGACGCGCTGGCGCGTTTCGCCGCCTATACCGAAGATGCCAGGGTAATCGAAACCAAAGACAAGGTGGTCAGGGAAATCATCGCCTTGCAGGGACCGGATGGATATCTTGGCTTCTTTAAAGAAGAGGCGCGCCTCAGTTCCCTGTGGGATATTCACGAAATGTCCTATCTCATTTACGGCCTGATTACCGAATATGAGCTTTTTAAGAATGAGAAAGCGCTCGAGGCCGCCGTAAAAGGCGCCGATTATATTGTCAACGGGTGGCAGGCCCGCCCCGAGGCAACGACAGCGGGATGGGATATTACCGTTTATATGGGGGCTACTGGCATTGAACCGACCCTGCTACGCTTGTACGGCATCACAAAAGATGCCCGCTATCTTTACTTCTGCAAGCATTTCCGGAAACTTGCGGAATGGGACGGCCTGATTGTGTCGGGACGCTGGGGCCCCATCCAGGGGCATATTTACGCTTACCTTTCCCGGTGCATGGCGCAATTGATGCTGTATGATATCGAGCCGGAGGAGCGCCTGTGGACCAATTCACGCAAGGCGCTGGAGTATATGCTGCAAGGAGAGGGGTTGACCATTATCGGCGCCTGCGGCCAGCATGAATGCTTTCAGAACACCCAGGAAGGCGCGGCCAACCTGGGGGAGACCTGCGCCACCGCATACGCCATCCGCTGGTGGGACGACCTGCTGCGCCGCGAAGGCAAAGCCCAGTATGGCGACCTCATGGAAAGGGCCCTATACAATGCCTTGTTTGCCGCCCAATCCCCGGACGGACGCCGTATCCGGTACTACACCCCCTTTGAGGGTCCCCGCGTGTATCACGAAGGCGACACCTATTGCTGCCCCTGTAATTATCGGCGCATCCTCTCTGAACTGCCCCGTATGATGTATTACCAGACTGTAGATGGCGCCGCAGTCAACTTATATACGCCGTCAACGGCAATGATACCCCTGCCGAACGGCAACCGGGTGGAACTGAAACAGGAAACCGGCTATCCGCAAGATGGTCATGTCCAAGTCATGGTCAATCCTTCCTCCGCGGAGAAATTTGTTCTACAGTTGCGCATGCCGCGATGGGCGGCAAAACCGGAGATTTCCATTAACGGCGCGTCCCATGAGTTCGAACACGCACCGGGCACTTTCCTGAATCTTGATCGGGAGTGGCAGCCCGGCGATATTGTGGACATCCGTTTCCCCATGGCGCTTCGACTGGTCAAAGGCCGGGTAGCGCAGGCAGGCC
>JAKLHG010000174.1:241-7701 GCA_022710255.1 Candidatus Hydrogenedentota bacterium | reverse complement strand
GGATAAATCTGTTCTCATGGTGAATGCCACGGGGGATGAATTTTTCGTGCCCGACCTGGCAGCGGATGATGACTCCATGAAGGTGCTGGAGCAAAACGCAAAAGGGTTGTGTCAACTATTTACTCCCAATGTGGGCCATGCCCTGTTCGGTTTGGGAGGTTCCCTTGATTTGACGGGCGCCGACCATCCCGCCAGTCGGTTCCTGGGCTGGTACATGGCATTTCTCCAAAACGCAACGCCGCCGCGATATCAATATACGACAGAACCTGACGGGTCACTAAAAGTAAATGTCATCAAACGGAGACCCAAATCGGCCTGGATGTGGTTTGCCACTGCAGGCGATTCCGGCGCGCGGGATTTTCGAAACAATAAACTTGAAAGTGGCGCCTGGAGAAGCAAAGAGTTATCCCTCTACAGTGACGCCGCGAACCTTGGTTATTACCGCGCACGGCCTGATGTGGACAAAAACGCTTACACGGCGTTTTTTATTGAATTGCGGTATGCCAACAGCCTGGCCGCGTTTGAGGGGCTGACCGTGCCCGATCTCGTCTATACCACGCCGGTGCGTGTGTTGCCTCCTGAAAATAAGACCACCTATCCTGAATTCAGTTATGTGGATGCGACCCGGGACCGGTGCGATGCCGTCTCTTTTTGTGAACAGGATGAAGACGGCGGCTACGCAGGGGCGAAGATGCCCGTGACCGTGGCCTATGGCGTTCCGGGGCCCGGAGAGGCGCTCGGCAACAAGAGCCAATATTATTGGATGGGCAGGCATTATGGAGAAGGCATGAAAGACGCCATTGACGGCTTCCTTAACAGCGGGTATGTCAATGAGGAGAATCAGGGCGTCTTGCTCCAGGCCTGGAATACCGCCGCGGCATTTATGGAAACACACGGGTATGACTTTATTCTGGATGAAATCGAGGGCATTGCCGAGGGCGCCGGGGTGGACCTGGCCCGGTTGCAGCAGGCGCACGCCCGCGCGCTCTATCAGCTGTATGACGGCTATTCCAATGTGGCCATCACCCCCTATCGGAACATGGTGGACCGGGATTTGATGCATACGGCGACGCTGAACGCGCCGACGAACGTTTTCCTGGAAGGGTACAATGAATACCTGTGCATGGTCATGTATGTGCCCGAGACCGGTGTGCCCCATGTCACTTGCACCTATGCGGGGCTCGCGTTCGGGTTTACCGGCGGTAATATTGCGGGCATTACCCTGAGTACGGTGGTGCGGGAACCGGAGATGCCGCTCGCGTCCAACCTGATGATCGCGCCAATGATGCGCGACATTCTTTACAAGGGGCTGAGCCTGCGGGATGCCATCGCCCGGGTGACCGCGTCCGGCATACCGGCGAATAATCTGGACCTTCTTATCGGTGACGGGCGCAATGAAAAACGTGCGGTCCTGTTGACGTATACCGATACGGCATGGGAGGAGGCGTGGTATCGCGGGAGCGACCAGTTCACCCGCGAACAAATCGGCCTGCGATATGACGCCAGTGACGACCGCTTCAGGGATGTGGAAACGACGCTGAAGGATATCATCGATATCAATCCGGAAAATCCCCCCTACAGTTTCAATTCCGTGGTTACCGCGGCGGCAACGCTTCTATCCGCCGCCGCCATGGAAGAAGAAGAAGAAAATGCGTTGAAAAATCAGCTGAATATCGTCTACGACTTCCAGGATAATCAGTTTATCGCCTATATCGGTATCGCCAGGGGCGTACAACCCGCGTTTCAGGATTACCTGGACCAGGTGCTGATTAACCGGTTATTGCCGTGAAGAACGCTGCCGGATGTCTGCAGGCGGCGGCGTAACAGTTGAAATGGAAATAAGAAATGCACGTGATTGCATAAGAAAGTATTTGACACTGGACAGATGGCAATGTTCTTTTCAGCCGGGACATGCGCGGGAAGACCAGGTGGGATGCCGCGTGTGCGTGGATACGGAAAGAACGGGCCATGCAGTAAACACAATGCATGTGTTTGATACATAAGGATGGGACTTATGACAGGTTTGTCTAAATCCGTAAGATTCGGCTTGACGGTGCTGGCGGGCGGGATGCTTTTCGTCTGCTTCATGCCTCAGGTAATGGGTGTGGAAGCGGATGTTTCCCCGGGTATGCCTGACACCTTTATGGCACAGGAGAATCCTGAGGCGGCACCGGCCGATGCTATCAAGCAGGACAAGGATGAACAGGCGAATCCCTGGCGTCCCAGGATTATGGAGGGCACCGGCCTGCCTCCGTATGTGAAACCCGCGGGCGGCGGGGCGCCCACCATCAACTGGGATTGCCACCTGCCGCAGACGCTTCCCACGGCCGAAATCTGGCGGGTCGGCGAGGACGGTGAGGATGAGGTTAAACCCATGGCGGCAAGCAAAGAAGAGAGTGGGTTCGATCTGGACGCCTTTCAGAATTGTCCGGAGGGCGGCACGTACAACGTGGTCTATGTGGTGCAGGATCCGGATAATTCCGATAGTGTCATTAGAATAACGCTCAGGGTTGTTGTGAAGAACCTGTCGCCGCCGGAAATACTTCAATGCGCCCTGGACAGAACCCTTGAAGTGGAAAAGAATCCGGTTACCAACCGGTACACGTTTACCATGCCCGATTTTACCCGCAATGTGTATGCCTGGGATGCCTGCATGGATTCCTGTCCCATCAGTCGCACCAATGTCATGAAAGACCTGGCCATCAGTCAGTCCTGTGAACCGGGCACGGAAATTGCCCTGGAAACCCTTCCAGCCGAGCAGGTGGTCACCATCTCCGTTGCGGATAATGATGGACTCACCTCTGAATGCCAGTTGATACTGACCATCGTGGATAAGGATGCGCCGGTGATTACGCTGCGGGGTATGGAAGATGATGACACGGACCCGCCCTATAACGATTCGGTGGGGCCCGGCGGCAGGACCATTTACTACCCCGACACCTGTGAGGTTCCGGGGGTGCCCGCAGGGTGCGCCCTGTGGAGCTGCGGCATCCAGCGCCACTATGTGACCTGGGAATGCAGCGTACCCTTCGACCCGTGGTGCGGCACGTCCCTTGACCCGGCGACCAGCGACCCCAATGAAGCCGACATCACGGACCGGATAAAAATCGCTTACCGACGTTTGAAAGCGGGCGGAGCGGGTTGGGCCGACGGCGAAGATGTAGTCATTGTGGATACCTCCGCCAAAGATGTGGTCTATACCATGCGTTATGAAGCGACCAATGATTTGGGGATTACCACCATTGTGGAGCGTTGGATAACGATTGTGGACACGACAAAACCCGTCATTTCCTTGCGCGCTTTCAATGGCCGTTCCGGCGAGGCAACCACGGGGGGTAATCCTGCTATTTACGATGACAAACATGAAGATGCAACCGACCAAAACTGGCTGAATTCATTTCGAGACGGTTCCGCGGGATATCCGGAATGGATAACCAGAATCATCGTGGAAAATTTTAGCCCTGCCCTGCCGCCCTCTCCGGTATTTGTTGATGCCGAGGCCATGCAATGGAATTGCTGGCATCTGGATTTTAAAGATCCGGGCATGGATGTGCATGACGCCTGTGAAGGGCAGTATTCTCAGGATTATATTCTGGATAATACCCTGGCGGTGGTTGTCAAGGTATTTAAAGATAAGAAAAAGGAACTTGGTTACCAATACGACAGTGGTGTTTTCGAAACCTTTGTTGTCGCGGAAATGTTGCGTTACCTCGATCAAGACCTCCCCAGGCTGGACCCAAGTTTTGAGAACGATGATCTTATATTCTACGGCTACCGAATCTACTACTTTACCCCGGACACTTCCGGCAATACGGTACACATCGCCCGTCATGTAAAGGCGGTCTATGGCAGCGCCATTTCACTTGCTCCGCCGACCGTTTTTGAAATGGACTGTGATGATGATATCAGCGCGCTGGGATTGCTGGAGAATCGCGACCGTGCGGCGGACATCTGCCTGGGCGATGTGACGCATCTTATCGTCACTTCCGGCGACCTTCCCAAAAATGAGTATGGATATTATATCCCGGGCACCTATTACCGTGAATATTACATCAAGGGCTCGCCGGTTACCCCGACCTCTTCTGTTCGCAGGAAGATTATTGTCCGGGATACGCCTCCCGAGATTCAGCTGTTCGGTGCGGAGGAACCGCATGAAAAACTACCAGAGGACATTGTGTTGAACGTCAGCTGGTGCGAATTTCTGGACGATGAGTTTAACGATCCGGGCGATCCCTATCGGCCTGATTTTTCCCCGGCGGACAAGGAGGCGTGGTATAACCGGCAGGCGCTGCGCTGGGCGAATAAGTGGTGGCCCATTCAAAAAGATCCCGATCCGGAAGATATGAATATCGAAGGCGGCTATAATGTCACCCATATCTGCGATGACGACCGGGTGCTGACCGACTGGATGCATGTCTATGGCGATGCCGTGCTGCGTTCCGCCCTGGCCACCTACGGGAATCCGGATACCCGCCAGGAAGATATTCTGAACGAATACAACCTTGTCTTTTCCCTTCAGGATCCCCGCTATAATCTGTTCCAGCGGAATGTGACCGTATTGCTGACGGAGGACATTCAGTTTGACCTGGAATTCGGACCGGATGTCGCCGTGACCTACGGGCCTGACGGACGGACCATTGTGACCTTCGAGTGCATGAAGGGCAGTTCCATGGCCACGCCCCTTCCGACCGTAACGCGTCAGTGGGATGCCTGTACGGGCAAAGCCATCCAGCGGGAGGTAAGGGTTGAGGTGGACCAGGTTTTGGAGGATGGTTCTCTCGAGCCTTTCGACCTGGCAAATATTACCGCCGCCAGTCCCGGCGTCTATTTGCTCTATTACAAGGCGGTGATTGCGCCGGGTGTTCCGCTGAGCCTGGTGCGCACCGTGGAACTGCATATCGTGGATACCACGGCGCCGGTCATCAGCCTGGAAGGGGAGCCCGTGATGGAACTGGGATGCGAACAGCTGTTCGCCGATCCCGGCGCCTCCGCTTTTGACCTTTGCGACGGGGATCTCTCCTCCTCGATTTATATCCGGGACGACAATACATCCGTGCTGGGCACGAAGATACGCCGTTATACCGTCACGGACCGCAATGGCAACAAAATGTCGATTGACCGCACGATCCGGGAGGCGGGACTGTACATTACGCTGAATGACGTTCTGGACGATACGGCGAACAGTCCCGTGTACGGGCGGGTGAATATTACTGAATGGCCCTGCAATACGCCCTGGCGGGAGCCCGGGGTGCTTTCCGTTTCTGACGAATGCACCGGCGTCAGCTATAACAAGGACAAGGTGGTCCGGACGCCCTTGGCAGGCAATCCGGGGGTGGACAAAGAATCTTACATCAAATACAGCTACACGGACACGAACAGCGGAAAGACTATCGAAACGGTTCGCCAGATAGTGCTCGTGGACGACGATGGTCCGGAGATAACCCTGGAGGGGGTGGGCGAGCCGCCGGTCACAGGCGAAACGCCGGTGGAACCCCTGGCGGAAAGCGATTCCGTTCCCGACTGGTGGCAGGCCGCTTTAACGGTCTATGGTTCCCGGTATCCGGAAGGCCGGGGCTATGCTTCCCTGCCGAAAGCCTGGCGCATTGCGGAATTGACGCCTGAAGCCTGGGCGAATGCCGCGCCGCTGCCATGGGAATGCAATCTGCCCGTCTATGACGAGCCCGGCGTGCTTGCGGAAGACAACTGCAACGACGTTAACATGGACGCCATCGTGTTGATTCTGACCCAGTATAATGCGGCCGAAGGGCGGGAATATTTCCGGTATGCCGGTCCCTTCGGCGATTTCGAGGCGAATCCGCCCGGACATGCCTATGACGACTCAGGGCAGGCAACGAATGCGCGCAACCTGCGCGAGGATGTTACCGGTCTCCTGTGGCCGTGTTACCGGGCTTATTATATGGCCTGGGACGATGCGGGCAATTATTCGGTGAAATCGCGGCTTATCGCGCCTTCCTATCCCAAGCACAGCGTGGAATGCGGCGACCCGTGGTTGCTGACTACGGGCGAGGCCGTGCAGGCGTGTGTTGACGCGTACAACCAGGTCTATAACACCACCTACCAGCTGCCGCAGAACCCTTACTTCTGGCTGTGGCGCTTTGCCGATGCGGCCGAAAAGAAACTGGAGGTGGACGGTTCCGGCCTTCCTGTGGATTACGCCGGGGAAGAAAAAACGCTCTCCCGGGGCGACTATGTGGCCGTGTACGAGGTCGTCAACAATGCCGGGGATACCCTGCCTCCCAAGGATACCTCCGGGACGCCCCTTAACGCCTCGGGTCTGGCGGAAAACGGCGACTTCTACCTGCAGTATCTGCGGATAGAGGATACGATTGCTCCCGAAATCGTCCTGAAAGGCGAGGTGGATCCGGTTGTTCCCTATTATTCCGGCGCCTATGTAGACGAAGGGTTCGAATCGGCGCTCGATGGATGTGACGGCGACCTTGCGGACGCTGTGGAGGTGGAAGGAAGTATCGACACCGCTAAACTTGGAAAGCAGACGCTGACCTATAAGGTCAAGGATGCGGCCGGGAATATCGGGACGGCGAAACGCACGGTGAATGTGAAAGACCTGTCCGAGCCGGAAATCGTATTGACCCAGGCGGATATTCTCCTGGAATGCGGTACGGTTTATAAAGATACGGATGTATCCGCCCGCGATGCGCAGGATGGCGCCGATCTGACCGACAGGATTCAGGTGGAGGGGCTTGTCCCCGCCCTTGTCAATCCCAAGGGCGCGCGCACCGGAACCTATGTGATTACCTATACGGTTTCGCGGTACGACAACGGCAATTCGGATGAAAAGAAGCGGACCGTCACGGTGATTGACACCACGCCTCCGGCGCTCCTGTTGAAGGGCGACCTGCAAGTGACCCTGGCGTGCGGATCCGCCTATCAGGATGCGGGCGTTCTTTCCGCCGTGGACCAATGCGACGGTGACCTGAGCGGCCAGGTGGAGGTTAGCGGCGAAGTCAACACGCTGAAGCCGGGCACGCATACCCTGATATACAGCGTTATGGACGGAGAGGGCAACACTTCCCAGGTGGTGCGTTCCGTAACGGTGGTGGATGAATCCCAGCCCGAAATTATCGTGGCCCCGCCCGCCATTGCGCTGGAATGTGGCGCGGTCTACGCGGATACCGGTGTGACCGCCCGGGATAACGCGGACGGAACCGATCTTACGCCTCTCATCCGGAAGACCGGGCTGGCGCCCAGCCTGGTGGACGCGGCGGGGGCGCGGCCCGGTGTCTATACCATTACTTATCAGGTTGAGCCCGTGGAAGGGTGCAAAAAGGCAACCGCCTCCCGCACGGTGACCGTGAAAGATACACAGGCCCCCGTAATCACGTTGAAAGGGGACGCCCAGATCTCTGTGGATTGCGGTTCCGTCTACCGCGATGCGGGGGTCGCGTCCGCCGTGGACGCCTGTGACGGCGACATGCTCA
>JAKLHG010000174.1:0-231 GCA_022710255.1 Candidatus Hydrogenedentota bacterium | reverse complement strand
GCAGAGTGGCAATGTGGATACCAACACGCCGGGCCTGCAGGAGATTACCTTCAGCGTCAAAGACCAGGAAGGCAATGTCGGCGCGGCTGTGCGCAAGGTTACCGTCAAGAACAACTGCAATAAGGAAGAGGGCGAAACGGGCGGTCAGGACGAAGGCGAAGATCAAGGCGAGCCCGTCCACCAGACGCAGGTGCCCGACGTGGCGCAACAATACCTGGAGGATGCGCAGGC
>JAKLHG010000173.1 GCA_022710255.1 Candidatus Hydrogenedentota bacterium | reverse complement strand
GGTACCCGGGGATACCGGACCTCGTCGGCGAATCCGTGGACCAGCTGGGCAACCCTGACAGTAAAACCCACGCCTTTATCCGCGAATATACGGAAGACCTCGTGCGCCGGTATGGAAATCATCCGGCCATCTGGGCATGGGAATTCGGCAACGAATACAACCTTGCCGCGGACCTGCCCAATGCCATGGAACATTTGCCGCCTGTCATACCGGGCAAGGGTACGCCCGGGAAAAGAACGGCTCGGGATACCGTCACCACCGCCATGGTGATGGAGGCCATGCGCACCTTCGCCGACACGGTGCGTCGCCTTGACCCATACCGGCCTGTCACCACGGGGCATGCCCTGCCCCGGCCTTCCCAGTATCACCAGCGCATCGAAGGCTCGTGGACCATCGATACGGTGGAAGAGTATCAGCGGGAACTGCTGCGGGCGCATCCGGCTCCCTATGATCTTGTCTCGGTCCATATCTACCCGAACAGAAAAGCCCGATATTTTGACATGGAAACCTGTTCCTGGGAAAAACACATGAGCATCCTCAAAGAAGCCGCGCGCACTGCCGGAAAAGCCGTGTTCATCGGTGAATTCGGGTCGGGGAACCTGGAGAAAGAAGAAGGCGTTGAAACCGCCCGGAAAGAATTCGAGTCCCTGCTTGCGGCCATAGAAATTTCAGGAATTGCGCTGGCCGCCCTTTGGGTATATGATTTCTCGTGGCAGGACGATTCCTGCAATGTTACCCCATCCAATCAGCGAGCCTGGCAGTTGGAAGCGCTGCGTGATGTGAACGCGCGTCTGAAAATTCCCGGAAAGCGCCGTCTCTGAACGCCTGAAACGGAGTATAAAACCTATGCACAAGAACATTTACGGAAAAACATGGCGTCTTTTCTTCGTTTTCCTGTTACTGGCTATGCCCGGTGCGATGGCCTGGGGGCCGTCTACCCATGCCTATATCGCGTCCTGTGTGACCGGGGGACGCAACCTCAGCGTTTTGTTCGGCGCCATGCTGCCCGACTGCAATGCCGTCATTCGTGACAATCATGCCGAGGTCTCTTCATTGAAGACGCTTCTTCACCGTGAGTTCGACCGGCTGCCCTCCTGTGCACTGAAAACGGGTGTTATGACCCACAATGCGGAATGGGGCGCGGATTTTTACGCCCATTCGATTTACAGTGAAACTCCCCCGGACATGTATTCCATCCGGAAATTCCGCCAATTGCGCGATGAATTTGGAATCACCGTCTCCCAAGCGGAAGATGTCATTGAGATGTGCGTGGATATCCAGATACGCCTGCTGCTGGGACCGGCGTGGGGAACACTGATTGCGCGGGCGGCGGATGCCTCCGGCGAAGCGCACGAACAGGCCATGGTGGATGCCTACGCTACCGAACTCGCCGCCCGGGTGACAGGGCTCGACCCGCAGAAAGCGGAGGCCGATATCCGGATGGCCGTGCGGGGCTACAAGTCCCTGGCCGCCACACTGGGCAGACAGCTGGAATCCGACGAAGCGGAGATACACCAGGCCATCTCGCCGGTACTGGCGTTGTACCTGGGCTGCGAAGAAGCGCAGGCCGCGACCTACTACCGCCGGGGACTTGAACTCACAAAGGATTGCATGGAGGAAATGGACCGCATCTGTGCCGAAATCAAAGCACACATGCCGGACGCTGTGGAGGGGGAGCATGAAGCGGAAGGAGAAACGGCACCGGAGGAAAAAGAGGCCCACAGGCCGGCTGTGGTCGATTTTTGCCAGGCCTTCACACAAGTGCATGAAAACCCTTTGCTGCAGGGACTCGATCCGGAGTTCGCCGCCTTTGTGGAATTACTGAATCCCGCCACTGCGGATCTGAACGGCACCTTTAACGTAAACACATCCGGCGGGGCGTTGAAAATGGAGATTAAAGGCAACGGCATGCCGGATGCCGCCAATGAACTGGGGCTGCTCGCCCGTTTCCTTAACCATCCGGCCTCGGTTTCACTCGCGGCTGGAAGCGCGGTACCGGAACACGCGGAAGCACTGGCCGCGTGGAAGGCAAACCTGGCGCAGCTGGACCAGGACATCGGCCCCGCGGCCGCATTGGTGGAGGCCGTCGCGCCCGGTTTGAAACCAATCCTGGCCGGGTTTCTCACGCTGGGCGATGGGGAATTCACCGTGGCCTCAGCCCCCACCCCGGAAGCCCCTGACGCGCCGGTCATCGCCACGGGCCGCGGATCCTTCGGCCTGGTGGCGGCCCTGTTCGCCACGCTCAATACCATGCTGTCCAGGGAAATCGGCGGCGGATTTTCGAATCCCGACCTCCGGCGAGAAGATTATGTAACACTGGCGGCCTTTCTTCCGGAAGGAGACGCCGATGGCGACGGATTCAGCAACAGGAAAGAATATAAGCACACCGCCCCGACAGTGTGCGCTCCACAGACGGGCACAGGGGATGAAGACGCCACTCCTCCCCCTACTTACAGTGAGGCGGCCTTGGATTCCCGCATTAAGCCGGAGCGTCAATAATTCAGGCTTGAGCGATTCCGGCGGTATAGGCGTCTTTCGCGCAACGTTTCAACCTTCTGACTGGAACAGGCCGATGATATTGGCCATGCTCGGTAATACCGGTTGTTTGGCGCCCAGGTCCATGGCGGCGGTGCCGTCCGTTCCCGGGGCCGGCGGCACATACGAAATCCAATCCACATGACCGTCCATGAACAGGACATTACAGCCGCCTGGAACGTGATTGAAGTACTTAATGCTGCTTATATTGCCAAACTGGTCCATCATGGCGAACAGGCTGCTTTGCGCCATGGCCGAGGTCTGGGGATTGTTCACGTCGGTGATGATGAACCGCTCATTGCCTTCCTTCAACCTGTACAGGGTATCACCGCCGCCATTGCCAAGCCCGGGTGTCACGCGAAAATTCATATTGGCCACCTTAAGCAGCCCAATGCCCAAAGTTCCCTGTAAGCCGTAGGGAAGGGCGTCAAGCATTACTGCGGTGAAAAGAGCATCTATTGCGGCGCCAAACTGTTGGGTCACCAACCCTCCACTGGGAAGATCGTAACCAAGCATGGCTACCGCGCCGGAAAGTATGGAGGTCTCGGGAAGCGCAGTCGGCGGTAGATAAGGTTTGTCAAGCAGGTCAAACATCCAGCCGAGATACGCATAACTGGTAACGCGATACTTTTTGGGACCGCGGGGTTCGGGTTCGTAGCTATGCTTCCACGGCCTCCAGAAATTCCAATCCCCATTAGCATCCTTTAAATCATCTTCGTCTAACTCCCCACTGGAGGGACATGCCAAAATGGAAGGATCACTATTGTAATTGGGGTACCACGCGGATATTAGCGGCATAGTAGACAGTTCATAGCCTATTTTTTTAGCCCCCTCGCCGCTGAAGTCGAGGTCCGGCCAATCCTCGGTGTGTATATTCGTGCACTGCATGGGCGGCCAATAATCTTTCTGCTCATCCGCATACAGTTTAAAAATGGTGCCCCATTGTTTCAGGTTGTTCTGACAGGACTTGCGGCGGGCCGCCTCCCGCGCACGGGCCAGTGCAGGCAGCAATATGGCCGCCAAAATACCGATGATGGCAATGACAACCAGCAATTCAATGAGTGTAAAGCCCTTTCTCGTCATAAAAGCCATCGCCTCCCGCTAGGTTTATAACATAATACTAGAATAACCTCGCCTCACTCCTTCTTTTATCCTTTTTAAATATACGCTTTCTATACGTGCAGACCGCAAGTACTTTTATAGTATAAGTATATCATATATGTAGCCCTTAAGAGAAGTAATTTTCCCCCGCTGGTGGATTAAGATGCGTGGAGAGGAGTAAAATTACACATACAAGCGCTGCGGCGTTTTACCCGGTCCTTTGAAAAGATTATGCAAGCCCACGGGACAAATGGGAACTCTGGCGTACTAAAGTCATACCGTACACGCCTTGAAAAGAAAAAAGCAAGCAACGCCGTTGATTACCACGTAAGAAGCGTCTCGCTCAAGGAATCCAATTATGCTGTTTAACCATCACGCCCGGGGAGTCCGCTTTATTTTATTTTTGGGAAGTTGCATCGCTGTATCCTGGTTTGTCGGGGCCGAGGTGGCGCCAGCCCCCGTATATCAGATTACGTCCCCCGAACAAAATCATCCGAAGGATGACCGGGAAATCGTGCGGCGCGCCGGGGTAACGCTTTCCCCGGACCTGTTCCAGATGGAAGGAAAGGCACAAGGCGGCCTGTTGCGTTTCCCCACATTTTCAGGCGACGTGCTCGGGGTGCCTGACTGGGAACGCGGCCATGGCCCGGCTTCTTTTTCCCTTGCAGGTTCCCTTACCGGAGACGACAACGGGCATTTTATCCTGACCGTTCACGAGGGGAATGCCACCATTTCCGTGCATGACGACAAGCGGGGCTGGCTGCGCGTGTCCAATTCTCCGGATGGCTATGTGCTGGAAGAGATAGATGAGACGGCCCGACCCGAGTGCGGCGCCTGCCAGCATCCCGACGCGTTTCGTGTTTCCGGTGAACATCCGGCGGCCATATCCGGCAAGGCGGGAAAAGACGATCCCGTAAATATAGACGTCATGGTGGTCTACACGCCGGCCTCACGGACGCTGGCGGGCGGCGCGGCCGCCATGGAAACCATGGTCCTCAATGCCGCCGACATGGCGAATGTGGCATATGCGAACAGTACCATCCCCTTGACCATAACCGTGGTGCATACCGCCGAGGTGAATTATGTGGAGGATTATTCCCTGGCGCTGGCGCTCGCCAAGCTGACCTTCGACAATGACGGTGTCATGGATGAGGTACACGATTGGCGGAATACCTATGAGGCCGACATGGTATCCCTTATCGCGTCCGGCGGCGATGTGGCGGGCATCGGTTGGATCCTGACCGCCTTGGATACCGCCATGGCACAGCGCGCCTTCTCCATTACCACCTACTATTCCCTGGGCAGCCTCACCTTTCCCCATGAACTGGGCCATAACATGGGATGCGACCATGACCAGGAGAATATCACCGCCGAGGGTTACCGGCTCTACAGTTATGCCCGGGGCTGGCGCTTTTACGCCGCGGAAGACGGCAAGTTGAAACGGACTGTCATGTCCTACGCGCCCGGCACGCGAATCCCCTATTTTTCCAATCCGGACATCAGCTATATGGGCACGCCGACAGGCGTGCCCGTGGGCGATCCCGATGAGGCACACAACGCCCTGACCATCACCCAGAGCGCGCCTTTTATAGCGCAGAACCGGCCCCAAATCGCGGAGGGGGAGACCGAGGGAGAAGCCCCGGTGGTCTATGAAGGGTACTATTGCGAGAAACTCGGGGGCATCTACACCAACGAACTGCTGCGCAGCCTGCTGCCGCCTTTCGCCATTGCCTTGTTCGATCTGCTCGACCCGGAAACGGCCGATTTGAACGGGGAATCAGACCCGGAAACGATGACGTTCAATGGCAATGGCATGCTGGACTGCGCCTACGAGATGGGCGTGCTGCGGCGGATTCTGGATACGCCCACTCTCGACTTAAGCGATACGGGCGGCGTCCAGTATGAGCAGGTGTTTCAGGCAAATCGGAATAACCGGCTGCAAATCGTCGCGGACATCGGCGAAACCAACGCGAGTCTTGTGAACGGCCTGGCTCCCGGGTTGCTGGAAGTCGTCGCGGTATACATGACCCTGGGCGACGACGGTTCCATTGGATTTATCACGGGCCTGATGGAGATTATCAACGAGGTGCAATACGTGGGTACACTCCATCTCGAACAGTATACGCGCCTGCCGGAGTTTCTGTCCGCCGACGGCGACGCCGACGGTGACGGCGCCACCAACCGCGAAGAATACGAAGCCTACTACCAATATGGATCAGAGGCGTATGTGACCTATGCATTAAATCCGGCCGTCTACCCTGGAAGCACCGGTTCCGGCCAGGCCCTTATCATCGGCACCCAAAAGGTAAAGGAAGGGGATGCGGTTACCCTGAGCGCCTTCCTGTCTTACATGGTGGGGACGGTCACGATTGCCTGGTACAAGGACGGAATGCTGTTGGATGGGCAAACCGGTACGGAATACCACATCAGCAACGTAACACCGGATGACGCGGGAGAATATAAGCTTCTTGTGACGGATGAAAGCAAGGGTTTGTACGAAAGTCCCCCGTTCGTGCTGGAAGTGGTAACCGAGGCAAGCATGCCCGTTTCCAGTGTCGTGGTACTGGGCATTCTGGCCGCCGCGCTCGCCTGGGCCGCAGTCCGCGGAAACAACGCGCGCAAGGCCTGACATCTCAGGGCAACGACACCGCCGCCGAAGAATTCGCCTTGAAACATGCGGCGGCTAAAAGGTATACTTTACTCCATGCGCCGGGGTAGCTCAGTTGGTCAGAGCGCTGGATTGTGGATCCAGAGGTCCTGGGTTCGACCCCCAGCCCCGGTACCAGTTTTAAAGCGCCAATAGAAGTCCGCAAACCCTGGATACAACAGTGTTGCGGGCTTTTTTGTTTTCAGGGTGCCTGCATCCGCCTGTAAAGCCCCGTAGATCAAAAAAACGAGGAGCCCGTCATGAAGACGTCTTTCATACTACTGGCGGCATTGGCCTTCAGCCCGTGCTTCGCATACCCGGAAGCGGTGGCGCCCGCGTTCATTCCGGAACGGGTGCCGGTGATTGGGGAGGGTTGGCAACAGGAATGTGATTCGTTTTCCTTCGCCATTCTGGGCGACAAGACCAGCGGCGGGGAAGACAAATGGTCCATATTCGACCGGGCAGTGAACGAGATCAACCTGCTGGCGCCGGATTTCGTCATTACCACGGGAGACCACATTCCGGGGCATATGGAGGAACGGGGGCAATGGGATGCCGAATGGGCGGAGTACCGGGAACATGCGGGAAAACTGGAATGTCCCCTGGTACTGATTCCGGGCAACCATGACATCGCCAACACACATTGTTACGAATTCTGGCAGGAGGATTTCGGCGCAACTTATTTTACGTTTGTACACGGAAGGTGCCTCTTTCTCGTGCTGAACACCGAGGAGGAACGTTTTGACGGCCGGGGCCTGATATGGGAAGCCATGATGGCGTTCGCGAAAGCGGCGCTGCAGGAACACGGACAAGTGCGTCATACCTTCTTGTTTTTCCACAAACCCATGTGGGCCGACCCGCGTTTCACCGGGGAGTGGAAACGACTCACCGCTGCCTTGGGCGACCGGCGTTATACCGCCATCGCCGGCCATGAGCATTACCTGAGCACATCGTACCAGGGGGGTAATCCCCGGATTATTATGAATGCGACAGGTGCCGGGATACGGGAAAGCGGGGCGTGTGCCTTTGGCGGTTTTCATGCCTTCGCTCATGTTACCGTGAACAGCCGCGGTGTTCAAATGGTGGTTGTGGAGCCGGGCGGCAGTCTCTTCCCTGTGGATACGGCGCCAGCCTCCTTTCGCGAAGCCATTAACCGGCGGGTAGTGCGCCTGGACGCGGACGCCCCGAACGGGCTGAATGCGCCGGAGGTACACATAAACGCCTCCGCACTGGTAACCAATCCTTTTGAGAAACCGATAACCGTTCGTTTGTCCATAGGGCCGATGCGCGAATGCGGTTGGGCACTACCGGGCGAAGGCCTTTCCCACCGTGAAGTGTCCGGTGATATCCGTTCGTTCGAGATTTCCCTGGAACCGGGCAGGGAACAGCATGTTCCATTACCGTTCACTGCGCCCGTGTCCGCCCTTTTCACACCTCCC
>JAKLHG010000172.1 GCA_022710255.1 Candidatus Hydrogenedentota bacterium | reverse complement strand
TCCGGGCATAGCGGCGTAATTCATGGGCCATGGCGCGTTCCAGAATCATTTCACGAACGGTCTCGTCCACCAGCATGATCTCATACAAGCCAATACGGCCCATATACCCCACATAGTCGCAGGCGGCACAACCCTTGGGACGGTACAGGGCGAACTTCGGGTCCTTACGGTAGGCTACAGGCACCTGTAATTCATCCAGCTCCACAGCATCGGGGACATAACGCTCACGGCACACCTTGCACAACACGCGCACCAGGCGCTGGGCAAGCACCGCCTCAAGGGAGGCCGTAATCAGGAACGGTTCCACATCCATGTCAAGCAGGCGCGTAATGGTTTCCGGGGCGCTGTTGGTATGCAGGGTGCTGAGCACAAGGTGCCCGGTCAGCGAGGCTTCCACCGCGATTTGCGCGGTTTCGAGGTCGCGGATTTCCCCCACCATCACAATATCGGGGTCCTGGCGTAATATGGACCGCAGGCAGGCGGCAAAGGTGAGACCCACCTCTTCATGCACCTGGCATTGAATCAGCCGTTCGATTTGAAGTTCCACCGGATCTTCCGTGGTAATAATTTTGACCTCGGGCGTATTGAGCACGGCGAGGCACGCATAGAGCGTGGTCGTTTTTCCACTGCCTGTAGGGCCGGTAACCAGCATGATTCCGTTGGGTTTACTGATAACACGATTCACTTTTTTGAAGTTTTGCGAGGTCAGGCCCAGATGCTCCAGTTCGATGCGCACCGCGGTGCGGTCCAGGATACGCATCACCACATTCTCCCCGTACAACGTCGGCAACGTAGCCACGCGAACGTCAATAAGACTGTCGCCAATTTTCAGTTCAATACGCGCGTCCTGGGGCAGTCGCCGCTCGCCGATATCCATGTTGCTGATGATCTTAACCCGTGAAACCAGCGCAATACTGGCATTTTTGGGAGGATGCACGATTTCATGGAGGACCCCGTCAACGCGGATACGGATACGGAATTCCTCTTCATACACTTCGAAATGGATATCGGACGCGCGCTTTTGCAGCGCGGTTAAAAAAATAAGGTTGACAATCTTGATGACTTCAGGCTGTTGGGCCAGTTCAACCAGGTTGTCCACATTGGAAATGATTTCCTGCTGGCCCAGTTCTTCCAGCGACAAATCCTCGGTGCCGACACGGTCCTTGAGCTCTTCCAGCAACGCCCCCACGGACCCGACCTCGAACGCATAGCACCGTTGCCACGCGGCATGGATGTCGTCCGGATTGCTGACGGCGCCGCGCACATCCATACCGGTGATATGGCGGATATCGTCAAGCGTCTGGATGTTGAGCGGATCCGCCATGGCCACAACCAGCACCCCGCTATCGATGCGGACCGGAAGCACATTATAAAAGCGCGCCACATCGCTCGAGATGAGTTTAAGCACCTCCGGGGCCACATTGGTATGGGTGACATCAATGCGGTCCATCCCCTGCTGGACGCTGAGCGCCTCGATAATGGCCTGCTCGTTGACATACCCCATGCTGACCAGGGTGCGGCCGAGCAAGTCCCCCGTCAAATGCTGGCGCTGCAGAGCCTCATCGAGCTGGAGCGGTGTGATGGCGCCCTGCTCGATCAGAATCTCGCCTAATTTGAGTTTGGTTTTGGTGACAGGAGACATCGTTTTTTTTCCTGGTTACACGAGACCACGGGCTCAGCCGGCGCGCTTCGTCTGGCCTGCGGCGCCCGGCGTCCCGGCGGCGGGCCCCGGTCCGCCTTCCAGCCCGAACGCGCGCGCCTGATTCTCGAACTCGTCAGGCATCTGCGCCTTGGACAACAGTTCTTCGTAACTGCAGATGCCCTTCCGGTAAAGGGCCAGCAAGTGCTCATCAAGCAGGTTCATGCCATACTTGTGGCCGGTCTGAATGGAAGAGGTAATACGATATGACTTGTTCTCGCGGATAAGGTTCTGGATGGCCGGAGTGGTGATCATAATCTCAAAGGCGGCCACGCGGCCGAACCCGCTTTTGCGCGGAATCAGCGTCTGTGAAATCACCGCCTTCAAATTGCCCGACAGCTGGGTGCGAATCTGTTCCTGTTGATTTGTGGGGAAAGCGTCCACAATACGGTCGATGGTGCGGACCGCCCCGGTCGTATGCAGTGTACCGAACACCAAATGGCCCGTTTCCGCCGCGGTCACGGCCGCTTCAATGGTTTCCAAGTCGCGCATTTCACCCACGAGGATCACGTCAGGATCCTGGCGCAGCACGCGGCGCAGCGCTTCGGAGAAGGTGGGCACGTCCACGCCCACCTCGCGTTGCATGATGATACTCTTTTTGTGGGTATGATAATATTCGATGGGGTCTTCAATCGTGACGATATGCTGGTCGTAATTCATGTTGATATAGTCAATCATCGTCGCCAGTGAGGTGGACTTGCCGGAGCCCGTAGGGCCTGTCACCAGAATCAGGCCCCGCGGAATGGTAATGACCTCCTTCAGGCTGTTGGGCAGGCCGATTTCTTCGAAGGTCATGATCTTCCGCGGAATAAGGCGCAGCACAATGCCCACATAACCGCGCTGCTTGAAAATCGAGACACGAAACCGAGCCACGTCTTCAAAGGCGAAGCCAAAGTCGGAGCCGCCGACCTCCTGCAATTCCTGCTGGTTGTCCACGGACGCGATGCTTTTCATGAGGCGTTCCGTGTCTTCCGCGGTCAGAGGGTTATCGCCAAAAAATTGAAGACGGCCATGCACGCGTCCGATGGGCGGACTGTCCACGGTAATGTGCAAGTCCGAGCCGTCCCGGTCCACGAGCATGCGGAGTAAGCTGACAATTTCATACGCCATAAACCGTTACCTTTCCGCCCCGGCCGCCGCCATGACCTCTCCGGCGGTATGGGGAATGATTATTGGAGTTTCCGACGGCATGATGAGAGGTTCATCGACGCGCGTGCGGCGGTTCACTTCTTCAACAGTAGTAATACCCTGTTTGGTCTTGTTCCAGGCATCCTCGCGCATGGTAACCATCCCGTCGATACGGGCCTGCCTGCGCAACGCCGTGGCGCTTTCATTCTGCATGATCATGGTGCGAAGTCGGTCATTGGTGAGCAACAACTCAAAAACGGCCAAACGGCCGCGATAGCCGGTCTGATTGCATTCTTCGCACCCGGCGCCATGAAACAGGGAAACTTCATCCCAATTGACATCCAGCCCCAGGTTTTCTTTTTCATCATTCGGGGGGGTATATCCTTCGCGGCAGTTGTTGCACACGGTACGCACAAGGCGTTGCGCCAGTATGGCGCGCACACCCGAAGCGACCAGGAACGGCTTGATACCAATATCAATCAACCGGGTAAACGAACTGGCCGTGTCATTGGTATGCAGCGTGGAAAACACCAGATGGCCGGTCAACGCCGCCTTGATGGCAATTTCCGCCGTTTCCTGGTCACGAATCTCGCCAACCATCACGATATCCGGGTCCTGGCGGAAAATGGAGCGCAACGCACGGGCGAAGTCCCAGCCGATGTCATGTTGTATCTGCACCTGATTGATACCGGTCAACTGGTATTCCACCGGGTCTTCCACCGTAATGATTTTCCGGTCCGTCGTGTTGAGTGTATGCAGCGAACCGTACAAGGTCGTCGTTTTCCCGGAACCGGTCGGACCGGTCACGAGAACCACACCGGTGGCGTGATGGACCAGGCGTTCCCACAGTCTCAGATGGTCCGGGGAAAAGCCCAACTGGCCAAGACCGAGCAGGAGGCCGCTCTTGTCCAGAATACGCATGACGACACTTTCACCGTAAACGGCGGGAAGGGCGCTTACCCGAAGATCGATCACTTTCGAACCCACCGTCATCTTGATGCGCCCGTCCTGAGGAATGCGCCGTTCTGAAATGTCCATGCCCGACATGATTTTAAGGCGGGAAATAATGGACCGCTGCGCACGTTTGGGCGGCACCGGCATTTCCTGCATCACGCCGTCAATGCGGTAACGCACCTTCAACGTGGTTTTTGCGGGTTCGATATGGATATCACTCGCCCGCATGCGGTACGCTTCCATAATTAACTGTTGCACATATCGCACCACAGGGCTGTCATCGTCCATTTCAACAGCGCCGGTAGCGGAAGAAACGGCTTCTTGGGCATCCTTTCTATCCAAGCCCATGCTGTCGATACTCAGGTCTTCCGCCGACAGGGAACCGAAGGATGCCAGGGAACTGCTTGAACCTGCGCTTCCGGACATGCTGCTCAGGGAACTCACGCTGCTGGCGCTGCTCGCCGAAGAAAGCATAGACTCCACAGTGTCCCGCTGATGCCCGTAATAACGCCCCAGGGATTCCGAAATATCTTCCTGGGTCGCCAGCACCGGTTCCACCGGGCGATCGAGCAGGCGGGCAAGATTATCCAGCGTGTTGATGTTGGTCGGATCCGCTGTAGCCACCACGAGCGCCGTACCCCGCTCCTCCACGGGAACCACGCGGTACAGGGTGGCAATCGCGCCGTCCATCAGCGCGCGCACGCGCGGCGGTATCTCCCGTTCCGCCAGGTTGATAAGGGGAATGCCCAGTTGTTCGGAAAGCAGTTCCGCAATCTGCGACTTGCTCAAATAGCCCAACCGCACCAAGATATCACCCAGTTTGCGGTTGCCCATGGAAGTACGCTGACGTTCCAGCGCCTCATCCAATTGTTTTTGCGTAACTAATTTCTTATCGAGCAGTTGTTTGCCGAAAGAACTATACGAGGTTTGCATGCAAGACCACCTTAAGACCGTTTATGTCCGCATGTCTACCCTTCCCGGATATCCATGTGCCCGGTATACGCTGAATATGTACCACCTGCGGAGTTGAAATAACCGGACTGGTTGTCAATAAATTACCTATTTGAAACCATTGCCTATTTTAGAAAGTATAACATAAAACCCCGCACCTGTCTAGCAAGGATCATTTTCCTACTATTGGCGCATGCCCAAAACGCATGTAAGACTCCCGGTCTGTCACAAAAGACTTGACAAAACTACTACGCCACCCATCCGTAACGGGCACCGCCTATTTCCTTAATTCAAGTGCTTTTTTAACACAATCATAGTCTATTCTCTCAGCGTGGTCCTCATGAACAAACGGCCTTTTCTATTGTCGATCAAGACCAATGCCCGTGTCAACCTGAAATCCAACACCTGAAACCCAACTCAAAGACCATAAAGAACATTGTGACCGTGTTTATATGAAGCCGAAAAGGGCTAAGTCCAGTCCAACAAAGAGGCAGACGGTAGATGTACCCATACGCAGTAACTTACTGGGCGCCCTCGATTTCGCCCGGAAAGGAATCGGAAATGCACATACAACGCAGTAGATATGCCCTTATCCTGGCAGGAGTCCTGTTGGCCGGGGCATTGATGCCAGCCTTTGGGGAGACGCGGAAAGTCATCCTTATTGAATCCCCCGAAGTGACGCTGGCCGGAGAAGCCGGGGCGGGTAAACTATACCAAGTGGGCGAACACCCGGTGCTGGTCATGGAGGGAACCCCGGAAGAAATGGGATATCAACACGGAAAACTCCTGGCCCCGAAAATACACCACATTATCAAGGAAGGATATACACCTAAGGCCCTTTGGAATCGGGGGTATTCAAGAGAATATGTAATGGCACAATCTGCGCGCATGGAAAAGTTCTTCCCCGAGGCGGTCAAAGAGGAACTGCGCGGACTGGTGCGGGGACTTAGAGAAGCAGGGTACGAGCAGGTCACATACGAGGATGTACAGTTGGGTATCACGCAAGCGGAAATTCTACATTTTCCGCCGGACGGTCCGCCGGCCTGCTCCAACTTTGCCTGCTGGGGCAAGTGGACAACGGACGGGCGCCTGCTGCATGGGCGCAACCTGGATTGGAACATTGAGGGGGACGCGCAGGACGACCATGTCATCCTGGTGTGGCGGCCAAAGGGCGGCACCCCTTTTATGATGGTCGGCTGGGCCGGAGGCATCGGCAGCGTCAGCGGCATGAACAGCAAGGGCATCACCATGGGCGAAATGACGCTGCCTTCCCCGGATGCCACATTCGATGGATTACCTTTGTTTCTGCAAATGCGGCTAACCCTGGAAACCGCCGTAACACTGGAGGAAGCGGTGGCTTTCATGGAAAAATGCAGTCGGACCACGGGATGGAATTTTATCCTCGGTGACAGTAAGATTCCAAGCGGGCGCGCTCTGGAAACGGATGCGAAGTATTGCACGGTCTTCGCGCCCATGGACGACAAGGAAACGGCAAAAACCGGTCATTGGGGCATGGAAGATATGGTGCGCCGCACCAACCATCCTGTCGGCAGGGAGCAACTGCTCCGGCTCGGCATCGGCATGGGCGAGGAATTCGGGCTGACCATAACCGAGGATACCGATATTGAAATGCTGCTGCCACTTCTCACCGGCCAGGACAGTTGGAAACGCTATGAATGCCTGAGCAGGGAAATTGAAAAACAACCCGGTAAGGTGGACATAGTGCAAGCACTTCAACTCTTGGCCACGCCTCCCGTTTACAACAAAGACACCTTGCACTCCATGGTTTTCGACCCGAAAAACAACACCCTCTACGTGGCTAACGCAGGCAACAACCCTCCGGTTACCGCCACGGACCGGCCTTACACCCGGATAGACTTGAGTCCGTGGTTTAATTGACGTTTATGTGTTTTACAGGTCCTATAGGACGTATTGGACCCATAAACACAAGAATCGACGTTTCACCGGGGAAGGCACTCAGCACATTTCCCAGATGGTGGCCTGGCCCATGCCGCCACCAACGCATAGTGTGGCCAGCCCGAGACGGTTGCCGCGCCGTTTCATTTCATGCAACAGTGAAACAATGATTCGGGCTCCGGTACAGCCTACGGGATGGCCGAGCGCTATGCCGGAACCGTTCACGTTGGTGATGTCGCGGTTCAGGCCAAGCAGTTTTTCACAGGCCAGATATTGGGCGGCAAAAGCCTCATTAAGTTCTATCAACTCGATGTCGTCCAGCTTCAGCCCGGTCCGTTTTAGCGCCTGGCGAGTGGCGGGCACCGGCCCATAGCCCATCAATTCAGGCTCCACGGCGCCCAGCCCGTAACCGCGCAGCCGCGCGATGGGGGTAACGCCCAAGTCGTTGGCCCGTTCTTCCGCCACAAGTACCAGTGCGGCCGCGGCATCATTAATGCCGGAGGCATTCCCGGCCGTGACCGTGCCATCCGGCTTGAATGAGGGTTTCAATTTGGACAGTTGATCCATAGTCATGCCTGAACGGTAATGTTCATCTTTGTCGAACACAACGGGATTCCCCTTCTTCTGGGGAATTTCCACCGGCATTATCTCCTCCTTAAACAGGCCGGACAATGTGGCTTTCTCGGCATTGTTATGTGAGCGCAGGGCCACTTCGTCCTGTTCCTCGCGGGAAATAGAATATTTCTCCGCCAGATTCTCAGCGGTAAGGCCCATAATCAAACCGCAATACGGGTCGGTAAGGCCATCCCAGATACCATCCGACATGACGCCATGCTGCAGTCGTTTACCCCAGCGGGCATCCTTCAGCACATACGGCACCCGGCTCATGACCTCCACCCCGCCCGCCACCACCACATCCATGTCGCCCAGCATGATCTGCTGGGCACCGTAAATGACGCTCTGCATCGCGGACGCACAGTTCCGGTGGATGGTCAGGCCCGGCACTTCAATGGGCAGGCCCGCTTTCAACGCCGCCAACCGCCCGGAGGGTGACTCGTCCGTGCGCTGCATGCACTGGCCCACGATTACAT
>JAKLHG010000171.1 GCA_022710255.1 Candidatus Hydrogenedentota bacterium | reverse complement strand
GAGAAGGGAACTGGGTATTCATTACAGCGGGCTCAATCTGGATTCCGGTCTTTTTCGCGTTGTCCAGTACCGTTCTTCGACCCAAGTCGACCTTCGCGAAAAAACCGGAATGACCGTGGTTAGCGTTGTTTGTAATGAAAGATGATAGTACATTTTTGTTGCGCCGCAGGCACCTCTTCTTCCGGGCGAAGTCCCGGACGAAGCGTAGATTCTTAGTGGCGAAATATTCTGGACTTGTTTTGTGTAAATCGTAAGTACGACTTGCGATTTACACATATATGTGACATCATTCGAGAACGATTATACGAGATATTGCCGGAGAATAACTACAGGCTGTATCGGAATATCCTGTTGCCACCGTCCTCGGACTGCGTCAATCGGGAAAGACCACCCTCACCCGGATGACTTTCCCGGATAAGCCGTATTTTTCCCTGGAAGACCCGGATATCCGCATGGCGGCCGAGGCTGATCCCCGGAGTTTCCTGGCGCAGATGAAAGAGGGCGGCATTCTGGACGAGATTCAGCGTCTTCCGCTTCTGCTTTCCTATGTCCAGGGCATGGTGGATGCCAGCGGGAAGCGGGGACAATTCATTCTAACCGGCAGCCATCAGCCGCAACTCCATGAAGCAATCAGCCAGTCGTTTTCGGGCCGGACAGCCGTGCTGGCTTTGTGGCCCTTTTCACTCCACGAAGTCCGTCTATACAACCCAGTCCCGGACGTCTTTGACTTGATTCATCGCGGATTCTACCCAAGGCTTCACGGGGAAAACTTGGAACCGCGCCGTTTTTTTAACGCATACCTGCAAACTTATGTTGAGCGGGATGTCCGCGCTTTAATTCAGTTGCGGGAGTTGTCACTGTTTCAGAAATTCCTCACCTTGTTGGCCGGCCGCGTGGGACAGGTTGTGAATCTCGCGTCGCTCGGCAACGATGTGGGCGCCTCCGCCCCGACAATCAGAAATTGGATTTCCGTCCTGAAGGCGTCCTACATCGTATTTGAACTTCCTCCTTTTTTCGAGAATATACAAAAGCGGGTGATTAAATCGTCCAAGATATATTTTACCGATGTCGGCCTTGCCGCCTTTCTACTGGGCATCCATACGGCGGAACAGGCTTCGCGCGATCCGTTGCGGGGAAACCTGTATGAAAATCTTGTCATCGCTGACATCGTGAAAAGCGCGTTAAACCGCGGGATCCGGCCGGAAATTTATTTCTTCCGAGACTCCCACGGCAATGAGATAGACCTGCTCATCCGGGAAAAGGGCGCACTCATACCGGTTGAGATCAAGTCCGCCGCGACCTTTTCCACGGAATTCATCAAGCGGGTCGAGTGGTTTCACGCGCTGCATATCCGACGGGTCATGCCTGGCGCGGTTCTCTATAACGGAGAGCAATCTTTCAATATCCGGGATATCCGGGTTATCAATCCGCTCCATGTAGAAGACACGTGGCAGGCGCTGGCTCCTCCCGAATAGATCCCCCGCTTCACGGGCAAGGCATTCCATGAGCGGAGAAAACGGTACGATCCGGAGACGGTCCTTTGATTATGTCTGAAGGCATCATTGCTTTCTTATTGTGGCTGCATCAATCATAATTAATCATAATGTCTCCGAGACTTTCGGAACTTTCTTGTTCGGAACTTTATGGGGCCAATATCCAGCACATCGAAGGTACTTGGCCAGCGTCATAGGCGTATTGCTCGCCATTTTGCCAGAGATAGGCGGCGCGGATGGCGTAATTCATGGGATTGCTGCCTTGTTGCCAGCCTGCAAGATAAGCGACCGCTTCACTCATCACCATGCGCCAGTCCGTATTCATATCGGCCGGATGTGTTTCGCCTTCGCCTTCGCCTTCTGAAGCGGGGCAGTATTCATCGCTCCGTGGGTAGTATGTAACGTACGCGAAATTGTCGCTTAACTGCGGGATATGTTCGGCGATAGTGGTGTCGCTCAACGGATTATATTCTAAAAAAAGATCGACTAGTGCGTTCAGCCCTAATAGCGGAAACAAGTCCGAAATGCAATTCAGGCGCAGGTCGAGGTCCGTGAGGCTTGTGAGCCCCGACAGCGGTGTGAGGTCAGTAATTTGGTTCCTCATCAGTTCCAAGTCGGTCAGGCTGGTGAGCCCGGCCAGCGGCGTGAGATCACTGATTCGGTTCGAGTACAGGTATAGCGCCGTCAGTTTGGTGAGCCCCTGTAGCGGCGTGAGGTCAGTTAGTAAGTTCTGGGCAATACCCAGCGATGTCAGGCTGGTGAGCCCCGCCAGCGGCGTGAGGTCACTGATTTGATTATTCCACAGTGACAGGTTGGTCAGGCTGGTGAGCCCCGCAAGCGGCGTGAGGTCACTGATCTGGTTACCTCCCAGATCCAGCGACGTCAGGTTGGTGAGCCCCGCCAGCGGCGTGAGGTCACTGATTGGGCTAAACCCCAGCTGCAACCACTTCAGGCTGGTAAGTCCTGCCAGCGGCGTGAGATCACTGATTGGGTTAGACCCCAGCAACAGCCACTTCAGGCCGGTAAGTCCTGCCAGCGGCGTGAGGTCACTGATTTGGTTCTCTTCCAGACGCAGATACTCCAGGCTGGTGCAGTATTCCAGTCCGGTCAAGTCCACAATATCATAGCCCTTGGCACTTAAATATGTCATGGCGGCCAAGGTGGATTCCGTGATGGGGTCTGTTGGCCAAATTACTAGTTCATAGCGAATTGCGCTTGCCAGGCTGGGGTCGGGGATGGCGACCTCTGCGACGGCGTGGGGTGCCATTACAGGGGCTGTGAGAATGGTAAACAGTGCGATACAGCGACGCTGAAAAGAAATAGTTTTCATATTCTGTTCCTTCCTGTTGTTTCTTATCTTTTCCGTTCTCTGCGGAACTTTGCGGCCTATGCCTTATCGTTTTCATTCTTCAACGTGGAGGCGCGGAGAATGCAGAGGATAGGCAAGAATACGCCACAAAAACACCATACTTCGTTCGTTTGTGCTCGTGCGTTTTTCTTATCGTAAGGTGTTGGAGATGCTGGATATTCCTTAAGGAATGCCTCTTTACTTAATTTTATCGACGCGGAAATGCATTGGTATCATTGCCAACCATCATACATCCGCCCACTACGCTTGTCAAGGGCTCTTTACCGTGCCGGTTCGGGAGACGCCTGCTGAACTTCCCAGGCGATGGCGGTGCGCGCGGGAAAGGTTAGCGGGGGCAGTACACCATTTTCAATGGTGAGTTTTTCCGACGGTGTGGCCTTGTCGCCCAGGATTGTTCCTGTCAGGGCGGCATCGTGCACCAGGCCGTAGTCGTGCTCGTTATCGAGGGTGGCGGTCAGGGGCGCGTCGGAAACGTTGGCGAAGATCAAGACTGTTTTCCCTTCGCGCGGGAGCGTCCATGCGCCGGTCAGGACAGCGTCGGTGGTGACCCAGTGTTCGCCGTTCCATTGCCAGTCGGCCTTGACTGTGGGGAGGTCGCCCGCAAGCCGGGGCGGCCGCAACATTTCGCCTTCGTAGAAGTAGCGGCGCAGCAGCCAGCGCAGTTGGGCGGCTTGTTTGAAAAAAGGCCCGTTTTCGGGGGACATGGCAAGGTCGGGGTCAAGCCAGCCGAGTTGTTCGCCGAAGACCAGTTGTTGTCCGGCCTTCATGCGGAGGGCCAGGTCTTTAGTGGCGCCGCCGCGATAGGCGCGGCCAAACATCTGGATGGCGCCGCCGTACACGGCTGGAAACGCGGGTACCTGGCCGTCCGTCTGCCAGTGCCAGGTCAGGTAGCCGTCAAAGCGGTTGACAAAGGGCTCGCCGTTGCACTCGGTGGTAATCATGCGGTCTGCCGCCATATCCCGGCGAAGCGCGTCAAGCAAGGTCCAGTAGCCGGTGTTCCACCAGGAACCGCCAGCCAGCGGGTGGCCGTGGGCGGGGTCCGTGCACAATACGGGCGTGGCCGCGGCAACCTGGTCTATGTAAACGCCTTTCACACCGTATTCGTTCTGCAGCCGCAGCACGATATCCTTGACCCGGTTTTGCCACAGTGGCGTTGTCGGGCACATCACGCCGAGTTTCACCGGGGAATCGTCGCTTTCCTTGCTGCCGTAACTTTCGACGAATGGGGCGCCGTCTTCCATTTTGGCGACAGCGGGCAGGGCTGTGTTCGTGAATTCGCCATCCTCCGCGCCCCGGTCACGGGTGTCCCAAAGTCGTCCGTTGATATAGGGCATCACGAAAACATTGGCATCCTGCAGCTCGCGAACGGCCTCGGCGAAGCCTTCCTTCACCGGGAAGTAGTGGGGATAGTCGTTGTCGAAGGGGATCTGGTGCCAGTTGTACCAATGGAACCCGATGGGGAGGTCCAGAAACTCCGCGAAGGCCTTCACCCGGGACACCACCTCCTGCGGGGCGCCGCCGGTCTGGGCCCACGCACACAGTTCGCGCATCCAGAGCGGCGTGTCGGCGCGGCCGCCTTCGCCCAGTTGGGGCCACCACTTCGCCTCCGATTTCACCCAGGCCTTATATGTCTGCGCGGCATCATACCAGTCGCCCTGGAACAGTCCCCACACCGCTTTTCCGGGCAGGACATAGGTGTTCGTGGGTGGAACCTGGTTCGGGATAGGATGTTCAAAGAAAAACTTCACCGTCCGCGACGCGGCCTTGGACTGCATGACGACTTCCTTGGTGGAGCCCATGGGATCGTGCATGGCATAGTAAAAACCCGGGGCGGGCCCGTTCTCGCGCGGGGCCGCAAAGGCCGCCATGAACTGCATGCTGCACCAACCGCCGCCGTAGCGCTGCCATTTTTGCAGGTCCTGCGCCCACAGGTCCCGAATCACCACGCCCGGCCCGTCCGGATACAGGACGCCGCCCGCGGACGCGCTTTCGTTCAGCGCCACCTGGGGGAACACGACATCCTCCAGACGCGCTTCTCCGACCGTGCCTTCCGTCTCCAGGTGCCATTCCCAGGAATGGGCGGCGGGATTGGGGACGGCCTTCACGGTAACCCGAAACGCCTCCAGACCCACATCCGGACAGTGCTCCCATTCCAGCGCGACACCTTCTTCGGAGGCGTTTATGGCCGTACGTGTCCAGCCTTTGTCTGAGGACACCCGTATCTCCTCACCCTTGCTGTTGCGCACTACCAGTTCAAACAGGGGCGCCCGTTCCTGCGCCAGCAGTTCCGTCTTGTCCTCGAGATTGACCAGGCGTGTGACCTGTATACCCCCTTCCTCCGCCTGCAGGGTCATCTCCAGACTGCCTGCCGCAAAAGTTTGAGGCCCTTGGGATTCTGTATCCGCACCGGCAACACAGCAGGCGTATGCCCATGAGAGAGCTGCCAGGACAGTGATAAACATTTTCTTTGACGGTGTATTCATATGAAATTTCCTTTATGCAACAGGATGTGCGGCAATTATAGCACCGGGACATGGCATAGGTATATTGGCCTGGGTCAAAAAACGGACAGACGTGACATGCTATTTGTCCTTCACGCGTATATGAATAACACCGGGCAAGGCGCTTAAGGTGATTTCGCTGACAATTTATTAGGAGTTTAAAAATACTGGGATCGCCGCCATCCTTGGCGGCTGGAGAGGGCAAGACAGACTAAGATGCTATCCCTGCCGGCAAGGATGCCAGCGTTCCCAGTGGTGTAATAACCCGATAGTTGTGCCGAAGGCGCCTCTTATTTCGGGCGAAGTCCCGGACGATGCATAGGAGGCTTATTACAGTGTACGGTTGGAAAATTGCCTTCTACGTTGATACGGGACTATACTTCAAATCCGATAATATTACGGTGATCATGGAGTAAAGGGTGCTCTTTTTTGAGCAAAAGCGAGGCGCTTATGAAAAGGAATCTTTGGGGTGTTTTGTGTGTTGTATTGCTTTCCATGCCGCTGTATGCCCAGGACTTGCCGCCGGCCCTGATTATTATTCCCGACCCGGCGCGTCCCCAGATAACACAACCCATGTCCGTCTCGCGCGTGGCGGTGGACGTGAAGGTGTCCGGCTGCCTGGCCGAGACGAGCATGACGATGACTTTTGCCAATCCCAGTAAACGCGCGCTGGCAGGGGACCTCTATTTTCCACTGCCGGAAGGGGCGACGGTGAGCGGGTACGCCCTGGACATCAACGGCAACATGGTGGACGGCGTGGTTGTGGAGAAAGAAAAAGGCCGCCAGGTCTTTGAAAAGATTGTGCGGCAAGGCATCGATCCGGGGCTGGTGGAATACACGAAAGGCAATACCTTTAAAACACGCGTGTTCCCGATTCCGGCGCGGGGCAGCCGGATAGTACGGGTCTCTTATGTCAGCGAACTGCTTTTCCTGGAGGGCACCCCGGCGTATCAATTGCCACTGCGTTACCGGGAAAAGGTGGGGGAGTTTTACCTGCGCGTGGAAGTGGTCAAAACGGAGGTCAAACCGGAGATCCGTTCCGGCGGCTTGGATTCCTTTCAGTTTGAAAAGTGGCGGGACAGTTATCTGGCGGAAACTACGCTGAAGGACCAGGTGTTGAACCAGGACCTGTTGGTCGCGTTGCCGGATGTGGAGCGGCGTGCGGTGGCTCTTGAAAGCAACGAGAACGGCAATACCTATTTCGTGGTTCATGACGAACCCCTGCCGCCCAAGGAGGAACCCGTAACGGTTCCATCGCGGATAGAACTCCTATGGGACGCCTCCGGGTCGCGCGACACAGCGAACCGCGCGAAGGAAATCGCGCTGCTGCGGGCGTACTTTTCGGGAACATCGCCGGGGTCTCCGGCTTCTATAAAGGACCAATCTGTCACTGTGAATCTGGTCGTGTTTCGCAATGAACGGGAGGCGCCCCGGTCCTTTGATATCCTTCATGGAAATAGCGACGCCCTGATAGAAGCGCTGGAAACGGCCCCTTATGACGGGGGCACGCAATTCGGCTGCGTGTCGCCTTCCGCCGGGGAACCGCTCCCTGATTTTTACCTGCTTTTCTCCGACGGGATCGGCAACTTCGGCGAATCGGAACCCGGCCATTTCGAATGTCCCGTCTATGCCTTTTCGGCGGATTCCGAAGCCGCCCACCCCACCCTTCGATACCTGGCGGCCCAAACCGGCGGCGCTTATTTTAACTTGAGCCGTACGGAGCCCGGGGTGGTTATCGGCGCCATAGGCCGGACGAGCTTCTCACTGCTGTCTGCAGAATGTAAGGACGCCGAAATCGCCGAAGTGTTGCCCGGGTTCCGCTGCCCCGTTGCAGGGCGGATGACCGTCACGGGAAAACTGCTGTCGGACCGGGCGGACATCGTTCTGCATTACGGTAGCGGCGGTCAGACGATACAGTCGAAAACCTATTCGCTTGCGAAGGCCGATGCCGTTGCCGGTGATCTGTTGCGGAAATTCTGGGCCCAGAAGAAAATAGACGAACTCATGATGCGGCAAGATGACAACAAAGAGGAAATTACCGAGACGGGCCGCCTCCACGGACTGGTGACACCGGGCACCTCGCTGATCGTGCTGGATAGCCTTGACCAGTATGTGCAACATGAGATTCGCCCCCCGGCAACGCTTCCCGAAATGCGGCGCGAGTATGACGTAAGATTGGCCGATAAGGCCAAGGAAAAGCAGGAGAAGACCGAAAGCAAAATCGAGCGCGTGCTTGCGTTGTGGAAGGAGCGGGTGCAATGGTGGGAGAAACAGTTTAAGTATCCCAAAAATTTTGTTTTTGACACACCACCACCACCAGAATGGTCGGCGGGTGATCGGAATGAAGGGGATGGCAGTTCGCGCAGCCCATTCCTGACGGTCAGTCCCGCCCTGGTTCAA
>JAKLHG010000170.1 GCA_022710255.1 Candidatus Hydrogenedentota bacterium | reverse complement strand
GCGCCATATACACTGAAGGAAGACACCCCCGCCTGTATTACAGGCACATGGGACACCGACAGATCCTGTACGACTTCAGTCAAGAGTTCCACCGACGGGTCCCCCATGAGATTGTACATTTCGAAATAGCGCCGCACATCCGCCGTATTACCGTAATACAGATAGAGGCCGTTTTTGGCATATTCGAGCATGGCGCCAATCCACGTAAGGCTGTTTTGCCAGAACCCTTCAAATACCTTTTTCTCGAGAATATCATCCTCGTCCCAGAATGAATTGACTGAAGACCCCCAATAGGCCAAACCGCCGGCCTCGTGACGCAGCCAGGCTTCCCCGAAACACTCATCAAGCGGGTAGTAACCGGTTACACAGGCAAATCCAAACACCATGGGAAAAACGTCATTGTTCAGACTGTAAACATTGCTCTTGCCAAAATACGGACCGTCCGCCCAGGAAGTCTGACTGCCATGACCCGAATACACCAGAAAGGAACGTCCCTGATTTGCGGCATTACTAATGTGCTGGGTGGTGCCGCCGTAACTGACCATGTAAATCTTTTCCGAAGTAAATCCGGCGGGATTAAAATAACCCGCGGCTACGGCGTTGTGGGTTCCTTCCGTGATGGCATAGTTGTCCTGGCCGGCCATGAACGACGCCTGTTTCTCCCAGCCGGGAGCGGTTGCCCACAGTCCGTGTTCGTAGTTCAGGGTTTTGTGCACTGCATTGGCCAATTCGGCCGCTGTGCGCACCGAGAACCGGCCGCACCACATATCTGGCGTATTCCATTCCGTCCCATCCAGCAGGGTATAATTCAGGTCAGTCGGCGGTGAATCACTTCCCCCGCCCGTCCAGTGGGGGATTGTATCCGTATCGCCCACCAGCAAGAGAAAAGAAGGCGGAATATCCCAGGTATTGTATGCATTCTGGATGTAATCTCGAATAGCGGTCGCCGTGGTCCCTGTTTCCGCCGTCGAAACCAGGGTGGTGTGCAGGCCGCGCTGGTTCTTCCACGCAACGAAATCCGCCAAGTTGGGATCAGTAAAAAAAGAAGGCGCCGCGATGATGAGCAATCCTGCGGGATATGCGGCGAACCCGGCTTTAGTCACTTCTTCATTCAGCAGAACCATCTTTAACGGTTGTTCCATCAAGGGCGAACTATACCGGGACGCGCGCCATTTTGGTGCGGACGAATCACACGACCACGAAACATCAAAAGACAGGGCGCTCCGGACTGTCAACGCGTTCGATGCGGGTATGTATTCAAAAGGATACACGGTAACCAGGTAGAGATTGCGGCCACGCTGGACTCCAAAATGCGACACCTCGACCGGAGCAGTACCAGTCTTCAAGGTCCTGGCATAGTAATCACGATTCCAAACAAGCGGTGCGGGCTTGGCGCCCGGAAGTTTTTCAACAGGCGGTTGGACCGGATATAACGGATCACTGGCGCTTTTATCTTCCAACACTACGGGTTCTGCGGACATCGAGGTAACCGTTGCCTTCACCTCGGTAGCATTTAACGGGACTTCAATTAATCGCCGCCACACCGGCAGCTCAGGGCGGCCTACACTGCCCGATACCCCAAGCCCGGGCACGTTAAGTCTACGGAAGGAATACCCATCAATTTTTTCTATGTCCGAGTCCCACTCCTTCAGGACAACGTCCACATGTATACCGATTTTTAAAGATACTACTTGAAAATGTAAACCATTCCCCCCGCCATCTTCATCAAAGAACGAATCGTCCCCGTTCATTATTCTGTTGGACAGAAAAAACATGGTACAGCACACCATCACTATTGAAACAAACGATGTCTGTGCTCGTAAATTCGATTTGTATTTTTCCATTCAGTAGTCCCTGGTTATTGTCTCAACAATATTTCCAACGTGACGAAAATACTATCACCATCTATTGTACCTTAGACCCCGCGTCATAATGTGCCATACTGCTTCTGCTTTCGCAGACGGCCTTTCCGGAAGACCTATAGTGCAATTTTTTTTAGTGAAAGTGTCCAAAAAAGAGTCCTATAATTTCGTTTGTCTGTTAAGTACTTGGCTTACGACTAAACAAAGAGGACTCTTTACGATGATGATATCTTTTCAGACGGATCTTTGTCCAGAATTGCCTCCTGTATTTGGCAGCAAGGATTATCGTGAACTGAAAGCGTTGTTGTGTCGCATAGATGAATTGATTCTGCAGGGCCGATTGGAAAACGTCTTTATCCAATCCTTTGGTTACAGGGAACGCAAGACGGAGCATCAGCGTAAACGTTTACTCCAAGCCTTTCGCTGCACCTTGATTCGGATGTTGTTTCAGTTGTCCTATCGGCGTCTATCTCGAGAACTTGGATGCAACCATTTGTATCAAAAGTTCTGCGGTTTGCTTCGCTTGGATCGTATTGATGTTCCGTGCGCGAAGACATTGGAGCGATACGAGAAGATGGCGTCATCGGAAACGCTGCGCGCGATTGTTACGCAGTTGAACCACGCGGCGGGGCTGGGTGGCGACGAATCGGACGTCCAGCCGCTGAATTTGGCAGAGCCGGTAGAATTGGGTGTGGAGTATGTTGATGCGACCGTATTGAAAGCACGAGTTCATCATCCGGTGGATTGGGTATTCTTGCGCGATGCGGTACGCACCTTGACGCTTGCGATTGTGCAGGCGCGCAAGCATGGTATTTGTTCGCGCATGCCCAAAGCGCCGCAGGAGTATCTTTGTGCCATGAACAAACTGTGCATAGAGATGACGCATGCGCGTCGTACTGCGGATGCTTCTAAAAAGCGCAAAAAAACATTGCGTCGCATGAAGAAACTGGTACGTGTGGTGGAAAATCTTGCCCGCGGGCATCTTTTAAAACTGCGTCAGCAAGGTGTAAACGACCAAATGAGTATTGCCATGCTGTTCCTGCTCGAACAGAAATTCACGGTGATTCTGGACCAACTTGATGGGGTCATTCACCAAGCGCACGAACGCATCATTGGTGGCCGCCGCGTCAACAATGAAGACAAAATCCTCAGTTTATACGACCCCGACATACACGTTATTGTCCGCGGAAAAGCCGACGCCGAAGTTGAATTCGGCAACACCCTGTTTCTGGCGGAGCAGGCTGACGGTCTTATTGTAGACTGGCATCTTTATAAAGAACAAGCCCCTACGGACAGCCGCATGATTCCCGAACATATGCGACGCATGAGAGAAGAAAATGGCATCGCTTTAAAAGGCATGACCGGTGATCGTGGATTCGACAGTGCCGAAAACATTCGGCTGCTGGGCGATGAAATCGAAAACAATCTTTGTCCGCGCAATCTCGAACGTCTCGAAGAACGCTTGCAACATAAAGAGTTCCGCCAACATCAAACGCGGCGCGCCCAGATCGAAGCACGCATCGCAATTGTAATGCATGGGTTTCTTGGCAACCCCGCTTACAAGTGGGGATATAAGAACAAAGAGCGTCTGTGCGCTTGGGGCATTCTCACGCACAACCTCTGGGTTCTTGCGCGATTGCCGCAACAGGCGACACAAGCCCAGGCTGCCTGACCCAACTTCAAAAATAAGTTGTGCCGAATACAGGACAGGTGTGTCCAAAAACAGAATAATCGAGGAAAATCACGCGCAATCTGAAAAAATTCCGCGCCAATTTTAAATTCTCGGCAGGTGTGTAGCAACATTGCGCCGAAGCAGTGCCAAAAAACGGCTTTTTGGCGCAGGCTCTATATAAGCCAGCTCGAAGGACAAGGTTCCCGCAACCACGACACCGCCAATGGCCAGCATGTGCATATTTCGGGCGCGAGCACTTTGTGAATCCGGTTGAGCGCGAGCGGTAATTACGATTGCTCGCGAGTACCAAATATGATAAGCGCGAGCACCTGATATGGTCTGCACGTGCGGGTTGTTTAGAGGCGAGTGAAGCATATAGAAATCCTTGGTTACAGTATGCCGTTTTCCGGTTGTTGTGACTGGAAGTAATGGCATATCATGCCGAGGAGATTTTCTTATGCGGAAAATCAGAGAAGTACTGCGTTTGAAGTGGGAATGCGGTTTTGGAGACCGCGTCGTGGCTGATGCCTGCGCTGTTTCCCGGAGCACGGTGTCCAAGTATGTGCGTCTGGCGCGTCAGGCAGGGCTTTCCTGGCCTTTGCGGGAGGATATGGACGATAGCGCGCTCGAAGCATTATTGTTCCAAAGTCCGGCGGATTGTGGTGCGGGCATCCGTCCTCTTCCGGATTGGCTGGAAGTGCATCGAGAATTGCGCCGTAAAGGCGTTACCCTGCTGTTGTTATGGGAGGAATATAAGCAGGCGCATCCTGACGGTCTGCAATACTCCCAGTACTGTACGCGGTATCGGCAGTTCTGTCAGACCCTTGACTTGCCCATGAGACAGCACCACAAAGCGGGTGAGAAACTGTTTGTGGATTTTTGTGGCCAGACCATCCCCATTGTGAGTCAGAAAACAGGCGAAGTGCGTAATGCGGAAATCTTTGTGGCTGTATTGGGCGCAAGCAACTACACCTATGTTGAGGCCTGTTGGGCGCAGAACATACCGTCCTGGATTATGGCCCATGTACGGGCCTTGCAGTTCTTTGGCGGCGTTCCGACCCTTTTGATCTGCGATAATCTCAAGTCGGGGGTTATAGACGCCAACCGGTATGAACCGGAGATGAATCGCAGTTATGAGGAGTTTGCGGAACACTATGGATGCGCCTTGTTGCCAACTCGAGTGCGCAAACCCAAAGACAAGGCCAAGGTAGAGAAAGGCGTTCAGGATGTGGAGCGACGTATCCTCGCCGCGCTGCGCCACCGCACGTTTTTCTCGTTGCAGGAACTGAACCGAGCTATCGCCGATCTGCTTGTTCCCTATAATCAACGCCCCTTTCAGAAACTGGAGGGAAGTCGTTTATCCCTGTTCAAGCAGTTGGATAGACCGGCCTTGCGCCCATTGCCGGCAACCCCCTATGAGTACGCGCAATGGAAAAAGGCGCGGGTCAACGTGGATTACCATATCGCTTTTGACGGCAGTTTCTACAGCGTGCCCTATCAACTGGTAAACCAGACCATTGACGTCCGCGCCACAAACACGGGGGTGGAGTGTTTTCACAAAAGCAAGCGCGTGGCCAGCCACCTGCGTTCACAGCGCAAAGGACAGTATGTCACGGTAACCGGCCATATGCCCAAAAATCACCAGGATTACGCCCAATGGACGCCGCAACGGCTGGTCCGCTGGGCGGAGAAAACCGGGCCACAGACCGCGCTTGTTGTAGAACGTATTCTTCGGGCGCGTCCTCATCCACAACAGGGTTTTCGAGCCTGTCTGGGCATTATGCGACTTGGAAAGGAATATGGTGACGAACGGCTTGAAGCCGCCTGCAGAAGAGCGTTGGCTACAAAAGCCGTGGGATTTAAGAGCATAGAGTCTATTCTCAAAAGCGGGCTGGACACACAGCCTCTGCCCCAACGAATGCCCGAGAAACCACCGGTGGAACACGACAATATCCGTGGGCCTGAATACTATAGCCAGACCGTGCAGGAGGAAGAGTCATGCTGAATCATCCCACCATAGACAAACTTCATGAATTGCGCCTGTTGGGCATGGCAAAGGCCCTCAAAGAACAAAATCAGGCGCTCGACACTTATGAACAACTCACTTTTGAAGATCGTCTGGCCTTGCTGGTCGACCGGGAAGCAACGGAGAGGGACAACAACAAGTTAAGGCTGCGGCTCAAGCAGGCCAAACTGCGTCTGAACGCCACCATCGAGGATATAGACTTTCAGCATCCTCGCGGCCTGGACAAATCCCTTATCCTGACGCTTGCTGGTTGCCGATGGATATACGAGCATCTTAATGTGATCGTGACCGGTCCCACGGGCGCGGGAAAAAGCTATCTCGCATGTGCCTTGGCGCATAAGGCATGTCGCGAAGGCTTCCGAACCCTGTATTTACGCGCTCCCCGGCTGTTTGATGACCTCGTCCTGGCAAAGGCCGACGGGCGGTACCGTAAGATACTCGCCGCCTATGCAAGACTGGACCTGCTTGTTATTGATGATTGGGGGTTGGCGCCCCTTACAGAAGAGCAAAGTCGCGACATCTTGGAAGTGCTGGAGGAACGCAATGAACTGCGCTCCACGCTGATTGCCAGTCAACTACCCATAGAAAAATGGCATAAGACGATCGGCAACCCTACTGTCGGCGACGCTATCCTTGACAGACTCGTTCATAACTCACACAAAATTGCTTTAAAAGGAGATTCCATGAGAAAGAAGAGAAAGACGGTATAAACCCGCAACGTCGCTACGCTCCGAGGGAGGTCGAACCCCAAGGCCTCCCTCATTTTCTAAGCATTGAGACATCCAGAAAAACATACTCAGTCCGCTTCCTTCGGACAAACTGCTCGCGCTCGGATTCAGTGCTCGCGCCGCACCGGAAACACCGCTCGCGTTCCTCCGGAATCAGTGCTCGCGCTCCTCCGGAATCGGTGGCCTACTCAGACCGGAATATGCAGCAAGAACATTTCCGGGCCAATCTGGAAGAAGGGGGATTTCCTGAGGCCCAGGGACTATTGCCTCGCGATCGGAGTACATTACTGCGTTCCTATGTGGATATCGCCACCCTGCGAGACGTCATCGAGCGTCACCAGTTATCAAATCCGGTTGCCCTCCGATGGATGCAACGGCATCTGCTCGGCAATCCCGCGGCCTTCTTCAGTGTGCAAAAGTTCTACGATGCCCTCAAATCGCAGGGCATTGCTGTCGGCAAAAATACCCTGCATGAATATCTCGCCCATCTCGAAGATGCTTTCCTCATCCGCACCCTGTCACTGCATAGCGCCTCTGAGAGAAAGCGCATGGTCAATCCGCGCAAGGCGTATCCTGTCGATCCCGGTCTCATCCCCCTTTACGAGCACATGAACAGGCCCAACCTCGGACGCGCCCTTGAGACCGTTATCTTCCTTGAACTCGAACGGCGCGGTTACACGATCGGTTACTTACGCACTGTTGAAGGTTGGGAAGTGGATTTTTATGCCGAACGTGCCCCCGATAAACCCTTGTTGATACAGGTATGCCTCGAATTCGACGCTCCCGAAACGCTTGACAGAAAGGTGCGCGCACTGCAATCTGCCGCCGCCGGGTACCCTGATGCCATCCCCCTGTTGATTACCCTGGACGCACTGGCCCCTATCGAAGCGTTGCCGAAACCAATCCGCTGGATTCCCGCAATCGAATGGCTTCTGGATAAGGATGTTGTTTAATCTGGATGTCCGAAGGGGAAATTACCGAAATGTATGATTGAAGGACACGCATATCGGTAAAATTTTGCCGGGGCTCTTGGCAGGTGTCCACGTAGTGAAAAGGGGAATGAGATGCCGAACATCAAAAACAGCAATCCGGACTGTCTCAACCATTTATTTCAAGAAGGTGCAATACACCTTGACCAAGGCAGGTTGTTCGAACAGGCGGTAAAACCGAAACCGGCCGACTTTAATTTCGAAACAGTGGAGGGCATGCTGCTGGGCATCGCCATCGGTGATGCGTTGGGGGTTACCTCGGAAAGCCAAAAACCGAGACACCGTAAAGAGCGGCACGGGGCAATACGGGATTACATTCCGAACCGGTATGTGAACGAAGCGCGGGGCTTCCCTTCCGACGACACGCAGCTGTCCTTTTGGACGCTGGAACAACTGATTGAGGACCGTGCATTCATACCCGAACACGTGGCAGACTGGTTCGTCTCCAGCGGCCGCATCTTCGGCATCGGTTCAACAATGAGAGGTTTTCTCGCCAACTATAAGTCTGGATTACCTTG
>JAKLHG010000017.1 GCA_022710255.1 Candidatus Hydrogenedentota bacterium | reverse complement strand
ACCGAGATGTTTACCGTGCTTTTCGCCATAGGACGCATGCCGGGCTGGATAGCGCACTGGCTCGAGATGCGTGCCGATCCCGACCTCAGGATTCAACGGCCACGACAAATCTATATCGGTGAAACAATGCGCCGTTATGAAAAGAACGATCTCTTTATCTGATATCAAGTGAAATGCCCCACATTAGAGGGACGGAAGGAATAATCATTATCATGAGTAACCCGGTAATACGATGCCGCATCGCGCCTTCGCCCTCAGGGTTCCTGCATATAGGCACAGCAAAAACAGCCTTGTATAACTGGTTATTCGCTCGAAGCCAGGGCGGTACGTTTATTTTACGCCTGGAAGACACCGACGCTGACCGTACGGAAGAGCAGTACGTGGAGGCGATGTGCGAGGGTATCAAGTGGCTGGGCATTGACTGGGACGAAGGGCCACAGTTCGGCGATGAACCCGCCAAAGGCGCTTTCGGTCCTTACAGGCAGTCCGAACGCCGTCAATTGTACCGCCAGGAAGCTGCGCGCCTGCTTGCCGAAGGAAAAGCGTATAAGTGTTTTTGTTCGAAAGAAGAACTTGACGTCCAGCGCGATCTGGCAGCACGGGAAAAACGCCCGCCGCGATATTCAGGAAAATGCAGGAACTTGACGCAGGAAGAAATCACCGCCAAAGGGGATGCCCCGTATGCCATTCGTTTCCGCGTGCCCGAAGGCGAAACCGTCGTGGATGACATTATCCAGGGCGCCGTACGATTTAACAACAAAGAATACGACGATTTCATTATTGTCAAACCCAACGGCGATGCGGTGTTTCATCTTGCGGTAGTGGTGGATGACGGCCTGATGAAAATTTCACACGTAATTCGCGGAGATGACCATCTTACGAATGCGGGGCGACATGTGATGCTGTTTAATGCGCTAGGCTATCCGCTGCCCCAGTTCGCTCATACTCCGCTGGTTCATGACGAGCAGGGGAAGAAGTTCAGCAAACGCCTTCACGGCGCGAACATCCTCGATTGGCGCGCGGACGGCTACCTGCCCGAGACAATGATTAATTATATCGCCCTTCTGGGCTGGACGTCCGAAGAAGAAGGTCGTGAGTTTTTTTCCTTGGACGACCTGAAGCGGCTTTTCACTCTGAAAAGGCTGACGAAATCCCCAGCTCGTTTTGACCGCAAGAAACTGGACTGGCTTAATGGTCAGCATATCCGGATGTTAACCCCGGAGCAGTTATTCTACCGCGTGCTTCCCATCATGCAGGCCCATGGCCTTCAGGTGGCGGACCGATCCAGGGAGTGGCTTGTTTCCATTGTGGCGATATGCCAGGAAAAAATACCGACACTGAATCATATCATTCCCTTTACCGATTTTTTCTTCCGTCAAGTTACGGCGTATGACGAGAAAGGGCGCCAGAAATATTTTCAGAAACCTGAATCGCTATTATGGCTGCAAACGGCCCTGTCCGCCCTGGAATCGACGGACGCCTGGTGTCATGATGCCTTGAAGGAGGCTTATGAACAGGCCGCCGCGGGAACAGACATCAAAATTGGTATGCTGGTAAATACGACGAGGCTGGCGTTGACGGGTAAAACCGTGGGCCCGGGGTTGTACGAATTGACGGAACTGCTTGGCAGAGACGAGGCCTTGGCCCGCATGAAACATGCCTTGACTTTTGTGGAAAGCTCAGGAGAATTCACGACATGAACAAGGTAATTATTGGAGTGGATTTGGGCGGCACAAATATTAAAACCGCCATTGTTGGCGAAGACAAAAAGATTATCGCCAAAAGTTCCCAGCCGACGGGGGAGGATACCGGTCCGGAAGCCGTCATGAACCTCATGGCGCAATGTATTTTTGACTTGATACGTGATAATGGTCTGGAGATGTCCCAAGTGTTGGCGGCGGGATTTGGCGCGCCGGGCCCCATGAACTGGCAGACTGGAATCGTATTCAGTCCGCCAAACTTAAAAGGGTGGAAAGACGTTCCCCTTGCTGAGGAGATGCAGAAACGCCTGGGGGTTCCCTGTTACGTGGATAATGACGCCAATGTGGCCTGCTATGGAGAGTATTGGCTTGGCGCGGGACAGGATGCGGAAAGTATTGTTGTGTTTACACTCGGTACCGGCGTGGGAGGCGGAATTGTCGTTTTCGGAAAACTCTTGCGCGGCATTGACGGAACCGCTGCGGAACTGGGACATCTCACCGTTCAACGGGACGGCCGTCTTTGCGGTTGTGGCGCTCGTGGATGCCTTGAAGCCTATGCGTCCGTAACCGGCATGATACGCACCGCAGAGGAGGGATGGGACAACGCGGAAACCAGGTTGAAACAGATGTGCAAGGGAGATCCGAAGGCGCTGAGAGGCAAGTTAATTTATGACGCCGCAGTCGAAGGCGACGCTTACGCGTTACATGTGTTTCACGAGACGGCGGTCTGGCTTGGATTGGGCGCCGCAAGCATGATTAATGCGCTCAATCCTGAACGTATAATCTTTTGCGGGGGTATGAGCAATGCCGGCGATTTACTCTTTGACACCGTCCGAAAAACCGTAATGGCAAACGCGTTTGAGGTGCCCGCCAAAAGGTGCCAGATTTTGCCCGCCGGGTTGGGAAATGATTCCGGTGTTATTGGATGCGCGGGTTGCGCGCTTGACCGATATCTGCGGAAGGACGGTTAATTCGGCACTTATTGCGGTGCAGATACGTTTTTCATTTCCGTTGCATAGCGGGTGAAACATTCTCCTATACCCGCGCTAACCGGGTTGCCGGCGTGAACAGCGACAAGGTACCGCAACGTCACCGTTTCGCCCACCTTAAGTCCCACATGAGAATCGTTTTCCGGCCAATACAAAGGGGTCGGAGAAAAGAAACCGTAGTCACGTGTGAACCACCTGACTGGATACAGGGGGTTCGATGGATGCTGAAAGATGGCCAACCCCTCGGTAATTCCGTTTCGCTCGCCGTAAAAGTCGCACCAGGGAGATACCTTGCCGAATGTGCCGTTCTCGCCTGTATCACCTTGCGCGTTCACCAGGGTACCGCCCGATAGGACGCTTAGTTCCGGTACCATGCGCGCCGCGAAAAGGGAGTGATTGGTGCGGTCGATGCGCAAGTCTACAACCGGGGTGATCCTGATTTCGAACTCTATCAGTCGCAGCGTTTCAGACGGCGCGGAAATCTGGATTCGGCGCGAGTCGCGCGCCACCGGCGGTTCTCCCGGCTTACGCCATTCACACGCATTCTCCAGAACCACCCGGGCCCCTTCGGACTCCACAATGCGCAACGATGTGGAACAAATCTGACCCTTGTCCAGGGATTCCTGCCAGTAATTTCCCCCGTTCACACGGTCACATCCAAAAAACAAAGAATGATGGTGCGGGTAGGGGTCACTAGACTCTGTCGTGACTGAGGCATCGCTCGCGGGGCCATTCACCGGGAAAAAATAAGGGTATTTCTGCGACGGAGCTGTTTTATAACTGGTAAAGAGTTTGGTTCCTATATAAATGTTGATGTCATTTTTGGATGCCACGGCTCTTACGCCTGGTGCCCCATACAAGTCTTGTGCCACAAGTGTTACCAAGGAAAGAGCCGATAACAATATCGACACGATTCTGATGTCTAGCGATGTCATGCGGTGTATTCCTTATTATACAAGTATTGCTTGATTCGTATCAGGCTTGGATGCTATTTTGATTGATAAACAGCTGTCCGAGAGGCATAATCACACTCCTGCGGTAGCTAATAAATTTTAGTAGTATGCGATTGCACTTCCATAGGATAACCTTTTCTCGCACCGTATAAGATATACTCAAGGATGCAGCGTCAAATTTCTCCTGTAATGTTGCGGGTTGGAACAAATTACAGTAAACGGCATTTCAGGTAAAAATAATTTTCCGGACCCATACCCTTACCATGTAAACTTATTGTATATGCTTCGCACGCTTCTCCGCAATCTGTGCGGAAATGATTTGTTTACGCGGGTACACCGCTCTTATTCCTGTATTTGGTTCTTTATAAAATATCGAATACAGGCACCATAGTATCGTGACAAGATTGTTCTCCAGAACCTGTTGCGAAGTTTAGAAAGGAATGCCTCGCATGATGTCCTATCCCTATGCGTTACAGCTCTATTCCGTTCGTGATTACCTGGAAGAAAACACGGCGGAGGGCCTTGATCTTGTCAAGGAGGCAGGCTACAGTTATGTCGAAACTGCCGGAGATTATCATCTCACCGCCTTCAAACTGCGGAACTTGCTGGACGCCTCGGGACTTGTTCCCGTAGGCATGCACGTATCTTATGAACAAGCGGTTTGCCACACCGACCAGATTATTGAGCAAGCCCATACCCTGATGACGCCCCACGTAGTCATTGCCTGGTTGGGTGCAGAAAGATGTCCGGACCGAGAGTCATGGCTTGAGGCGGCCGAAACGATGGACGATGCGGGAGCACTTTTAGAAAAAGAAGGCTTGACCTTGTGCTACCATAACCATGCACATGAGTTTCAACATTTCGGGGATGAAACGATCTTCGATCTTATTTTCAATAACAGCGACCCGGACAACCTGAAAATTGAGCTGGACATGGGCTGGGCATCGGTAGCAAATGCCGACATTTATGCTATACTCAACCGCCACAGGAACCGCATCCCTTTGGTCCACGTTAAGGATTGCATTCTTCCGGATGCGGGAAAACCGGCGGTTATAACGGAACTGGGAAAAGGCATGCTGGACTGGCAATCTCTATTGCCTGCAGCCCGTGACGCCGGCGCGCAGTGGTTCATCGTCGAACAGGACGATGCCGAAGTCAACACCATGGAAAGCGCTGGCGCAAATGCGCGTTTCATGCGCCATTTCAATCAACTATAAGTTATAACAACCATTGACGGAGACAGGGTAACGGATAAGCCCATGAACGCGGTCACTATTAACACGCATGGCAAATTTCTCGTGGTGGGTATTATGCTGTGTATTGTCTTGACTGGATGCGTGCAGAGCGCCTATCTGCGTGGAAAGGTGGAGGACATAAGCGGAGAAGAACTGCCGGGGGTGGTTGTGCGCGTTTCCGGAAAGGACTCTGAGGGCCTTTCCAATGCGAACGGACGCTATGCCTTTCGATCGGTATCCGGTGCTCTGGAGGTGATCTTTCTAAAAACAGGCTATACCTCCGTCTATAAAGAGGTGAACGTACCCTCCCTGGGAATACTCGATGTGGATACTGTTCAACTTTGGCCTTTACCCGCAGGCGAAGGTGTTTTTGCATTTCAAAACAACAAATACACACAAACCGACCATCCCCGTGTAAATCGGTACAGAATTGAAGACGGAGGCGTGGCCTATGGCACACCGGTGGCCCCTGCCTTAATCTTCGCATATGTAAACCCTGAAACTGATCCCGAGGGAAACCAACCGTGTCTATATTCTCATAAGCTACCCGCTTATGATGCACGATTGCATAAACTTCGTAAGGTCAAGGCGGCGTTGGCCCAGTCCGGTACGGATGAGAAGAAAGAAATGCCCGGAAAAGACAGCGCCTATAATGAGGAAGTTTGGATTCCTGATGAGTCTCTCCCGTTGCTATCGCATCCTGTAGACGAACCGGAACACCTGCTTCTTGAACTGCGCCCGGCACGGCCCCTTTCTCCGGGTGTATATGCCATTCACTGGGGCGCTCTGGCAGGGTACGAAGGAATTGACCACCGCGCATTTTTGTTTTCCTTGCAGGAAGAGACTCCTGAAAAAAATCCGGATTCCGAGGGGGAACCGGAGGATCAAGGCCGGGATAACGCACAGGAAAATAAATCCAAGAAAAAGAAATGACAACAACAGGACAACGCAATTGTTGTTCTGTGACATGTGCCGTATAGACAACTGAATTGAAAAGGAGAACCTTAAAAATGTCAACTACACTGGAATTCAAGGGAAAGCCATCCCTATTGGGCGCCTATGTCAATATTTTTACCCCAGGCCGGACCAAATACGCCGGAATCGAAAAGCTGCCTCGCACGGAGGCATTTTGGAATGGTGCCCGGGAAACACCTGAAAAAATTCAGTCTTATCGTGAGGCCTGCGGTTTCGGAAATGACGGTAAATTACCAATACTGTATCCCCATGTTTTCACCTCCGCCATGCACATCCATGCCCTTGCCACCAAATCTTTTCCCCTCTCCGCACTGGGTGCGGTGCACTCCCGGAACCATATTCTGCAACGAAGACCCATTTCCGAAACAGAACCGGTGGACCTGAAGTGCTCTTTCGGCGAAGCGCGGGTGCTCAAGGCAGGCCTGGAAGTGGACGTTGTCACCAGGGTGCTTGCTGCAGGTGAGTGTGTATGGGAAAGTATCAGTTCCTATTTGTTCAGAGGCAAACACTATGGTGAAACAGGTGAGCCCCATCCCTCGGGAATCTTCGAGGAACTGGGCACACCCACCATCGAGGCCCAGTGGCATGTGCCGCCCGATATGGGCCGTCGCTATGCCCGTATTACCGGAGACTACAACCCCATCCACATATCGCGTATTCTCGCGAAGGCTTTTGGGTTCAAGCGTGATATCATTCATGGAATGTGGTCGCTTGCCAAATGTCTTGCCCATCTACAGGACCTGAATTATGAGCAAGGGTTGCGGCTTGACGTCGCCTTCAAGGGTCCCGTATTCATGGACAGCGATTCTTTTATGAAAGGTCACGAAATTGCCGGGGGCTACCGTTTTGACCTATATTGCGGTAAAAATCCGCGTCCGTCCATTGTAGCGGCCATCCGGGCGGGGGATAAGAAAGTCACATTGGTATAGTGCCTGCTGCACATATTTTACGGTCCGACCATGGAACATATCCGATACCGTACCTACTGAAGGAAAACGTTTATGTCAAAATTCGAATATACGATGGGAAAAGAAGTGGACCTCCGGGCGGAATGGGGAAAGACGCTGGACGACCCGGGACTGCGTTCCAATGGCATATTAAGAACCATGTACGCAGCTATGGATCTAATTTATGGAAAAAGCCGCGAGTTGGAAAAGTTTATGGTAATTGAGCTGCTGGCCCGCTATCCCTATTGGGCGTGGGAGACGGGTTCCTATCTGCGTCTCTCACGACAATATACAAAGACACGTTTTCCTGAGAAAGTGGATTCGGACCTGGCCTGGCATCACATTGAAATGGGGCGCCGTTCCCAGGACAACGAGCAATGGCATCTGTTTATTCTAGATGAATTAATGCGCCAGCGAGGCATCAAACGCAGGTTCATCAAGCATTTCCTCTTGCCGCGCCTGCTGGCGTGGTCCTATTATTACCTTACCCGCCTGATGTACCGGATCAAGCCGGAATTGTCTTTCGACATGAATGCCCGCTTTGAAAGTCATGCCGAACATGAATATGCCAAGGCGGTCATGGACCATCCGCAATGGGAAGAAGAAAAAATTGATTCCTCCTACTTTGAATTCTATCCCCGTATGGACACCATGGCCGACCTGTTCCGGCGCATCAGCCTGGATGAGCGCGACCACAAACATGAATCCTGGGAGGAATACGAACGGATTACCGGGCGCCCCTTTACTCCCTGATAGTCCCGATGACAGCATCAAGCGGCGTATTTATTGTCGCGGATACGAGTACCGTCCTGCTTTTTACATTTTTCCCTTCTCTACGGGGAGCAAAGGATGGACGCCATGCGTAGAAGAACGTTTATTTCCCTTGGGGGAGTGGGACTGGTTGCCGCCGCCGAGGCCTCGGACAGCGCCGGTTCCAGCCAAAGGTACCCTGAAGACACAAGTACCGCTATTAAAAAAACCGCCATCATTACCTTGGTACAGTTGCAAAACGCGGGAAAAGACACCGCACCCGTGGACCGTATGCCCCCATTTTTCGAACAAGCCGCCGGTTTGGGCGCGGACCTTGTCGTGTTTCCCGAATATGTTCTTGGCGACACCATTGACACGGGACATGAAAACGCCAGGCGCTTTTTTGATCTTGCACGAACCTATCACATCAACGCCATAGCCGGTTGTGTAGAAGCCTTCGGCGAAAAGTATGCCACCTCGGCCTGGGTCGTTAATCGTGACGGCATCCTGCTGGGGCGTTATCTGAAATGTCATCCGGCCGCCGGGCCGGCGCCGCACTGGTGGCCGCCCATCGAAGGTCATGATCGCGAAGCGCGTGGCATTCTTGGAAACCAATTCAAAGTGTTTCATCTCGATTTCGGGCCCATCGGTATTCTTCAATGCTACGATGGTTACTTTCCCGAGGCTTGGGGGTGTACTTCCTACAGTGGAGCGGAAATTATTCTGTGGATTAACGGGCGCCAGGGCATGATCGAGGATTCCCACTGCCTCTGCGCCGCCCACTGCTACGGCTGCGTGGTGGGCGCCAATATTTCGGATGGCTGCAACACAGGTTTCGCCGGTTCCAATTGCATCACGCCGCTGGACTACACGGAAGGCAGGGAAGAGGCGCGCCTCTATCCCCGGATCAGGCAGCGGGGCGATGCGGCCATAACGGCCTCCATAGATCTTGGTATGCTGCGTACCCAGCGCAAACACTTGCGCACCATGCACCAGCGCCGCCCCGAACTCTACGGCTTGCTTACACAAGACATCAAGATGTGGCAGGATTATCCAGACATTCCCTGGGAGTACCCCGAATGCGCGGACCTGGTCAACCGTTCGCAGTTAACTTGAAAAAGGAATTTTTTCCAACAGTCATTCCTCGCTCCCTTCCTTTTGGAACCTATCCTGCCTATAGGCCATTGAATCGACGATGATTCTGCCGCTATTTCTAGCCTCATCTTTCCTGTCTCGCGCGATTCCGCAAACGTTAGTTGCACAGACGCCATGCGGTACGTGTAAGATGACAGCCTGTGGTCCAATTCAACCCAAGGAAAGGTTTATCATGATTCACAAACAATGTGCTTGCATTCTGCTGACGCTGGCCGCAGTGATTCCTGTGTGGAGCCAGGAACCCGTGTCGCCCTTCCCTGTCGAAGACAAGGCGCAACTGTTCGTGGACCAGGTTCTGGTGCGGGAGACGCAGGGTATCAGTTTTACCCTGCATCCCGCGCGGGAACATCCGGAGAACCCCCTGGTCAAGGCGGACCAGCCCTGGGAAGGGTGGCGTCTGGAGATTTACGGCAATGTCATTCACGATGAGGAGGAAAATCTCTTCAAAATGTGGTATCTCGGCGAGGAAACGGAAACCTTCCCCAATTATGCCGTCTATTACGCCGTCAGTCAGGATGGCCTGCATTGGGAGAAGCCCCTGGTCGGCACCGTACAGACGGAAAAATACCCGAGCCACAATGTGGTTGCGGCGGAAATCATCCTGCCTTCGGTAATCAAGGATAACAAGGATCCAGACCCGGAAAAGCGCTATAAGATGATCGGCTGGGACCAGAAACGCCACGGATATCACACCTGGGTGTCGCCGGACGGCCTGCAGTGGAATCCCTTCAGCCAGGAACCGCTCTGCCGGGGCGGCGATGTGATCACCGGCTACTACGACGAACAGCGCAGCCTGTATGTAGCCTTTCCCAAGATCAACCATGTGGTGCGGGGCCATGACCGCCGCGTGTTCTGGCTGATTACCAGTCCCGATTTCCAGACCTGGAGCGAGCCGGAACTGGTGATCACGCCTGACCTGCGCGATGACGCCTCGTCCCTGGCGCGCGTTGAAGAGGCACGGCCGATCCTGGATGTCCCGGATGCCCCGGAATTGATGCGCACCGAGTTTTACGGGGTGGGCGCCTACCCCGCCGAGTCGTGCACGCTGGCTTTCCCGTGGATGCTGACCGTCAACAATGACGGGCGTTTCGGCAATCAGGAGGGTCCGGGGGAACTGCAACTGGCGGTGTCACGGGACCTGCGCCATTGGGAACGCCCGTTCCGCACGCCCTGCCTGACCCGGGGAAAACCGGGCGAATGGGACGGTGGTTTCTTTGTGTGCCAGTCGCGGGCATTACGCGTCGGCGATGAAGTCTGGCTGTATTACAGCGCTTCAACCTACACCCACGGAACCCCCTGCCTTTACCGTGCCGAGAACACGGGAAGACATACGACCCATACCAGTTCCATCGGCCTGGCCATTTGGCAGTTGGACCGCTTTGTCAGCGCCGACGCTTCCTCGGACGGCGGGACCCTGACCACCGTGCCGGTATCTTTTACCGGTGGCCGCCTTGAACTGAATGCACGGGTTCGGGAAGGGGGAAGTATTGTGGTGAGTTTGCTGGACGCAGCCGGGAAGGAACTTCCCGGGTTTGAGGCATCGGAACCCATTACGGGAGACAACCTGCGCCATGAAGTGCGTTGGCAGGGGACACCGGACCTGGCGGCACTTGCGGGCAAACCCGTGATGGTGCGATTTAGTATGAAGAGCGCCGAATTGTTTTCCTTTGCTTTCAGAAAGCACTAAAACACAATGAAAATATGCAGTATACGTTTTCGGTGTCAGGGCGCATTTGTTGCCGTACGACCCGGTCTGACAGCGTCCGACCGTGTCCGACCACGTCCACGCGCGTCCCTGGGTATTCCGGTGACGGTGCGCTGTATCGCAGTCTTATCTTTCCTGACCATGTATGCCGCCGTGGGAGAGGTGTATGCCGGAACGCCGTATAAAGGGGACGATATCTTCGCGGATACCTGGACCGCTACCGACGGAGCGGGACGCACGCAACCGGAATTCGCGGAGGCGGGTCCGCCCCGGCAGGGCAAATGGGTGGGCATCTTCTATTGGACCTGGCATGTTCCCCAGGATGGTGGGCCCAACGATAATACAAAAATCATTGCCGCAGCCGGGGACAGTGCGGAAATAGACTGGCCGAACAACGGCGCGCCCCATCATTGGGGCGAACCCGAACTCGGATACTACCGGATGACGGACCCCTTTGTCATCCGCAAACATGCAAGCATGCTTGCCGATGCGGGCATAGACGCGATCTTTTTCGATACAACCAATCCGCCCCACACCTGGAAGCATGAATACGAGGCCTTGTGCCGCGAATACGAAGCCATGCGCAAGGAAGGTGTCCGCACTCCCGCCATCGGGTTCATTAGCCCTTTCTGGGACCCCACCGAAGTGGTAAACCGGCTCTGGCCCGATTTGTATAAACCCGGATTATGGAAGGATCTCTGGTTCCAGTGGGAAGGCAAACCCTTGCTGCTGGCCAATCCCCAGTTTATAACGGACCCGGAAATGCAGGCCTTTTTCACCCTGCGCCGCCCCATGCCGGACTACTGGCTGGGTCCCGACGGTCCCAACCAGTGGAGCTGGCTCGAAGTCTATCCCCAGCATGTGTTCCGGAACAGCAGGGGAGAGGCCGAGCAGATGAGCGTGGGCGTTGCGCAGAATGCGCTGCCGAACACACCCGGCCCCGCGCCAATGAGCCATCGGGACGGCGCCATGGGACGCAGCTGGCACAATGGGCAGAAAGACCCTCGTGAGGGGGCGGTGAACCTGGGTCTGAATTTTGACGAACAATGGCGCCGCGCCCTTGAGGTTAATCCATCGTTTGTGTTCGTGACCGGCTGGAACGAGTGGGTGGCGGGCCGCTATACCGAATGGAGCACCTATACCGACGAAACCAGTTATTACAAGGGCGGGCTGTTCGTGGACCAGTACACCCAGGAATACAGCCGCGACTGCGAACCCATGCGCGGCGGCCACACGGACAACTACTACTACCAGCTGGCCGCCTGGGTGCGAAAATTCAAGGGGGTTCGGCAACGGCCGGAGGCGACCGGGCCGAGCCCCATTAGCGTGGATGGTCAATTCGACGATTGGACGGCGGTTGTTCCGGAATACCGGGATACCATCGGTGATGTCCTGCACCGGGACCATCCCGGGTATGGGAATATTCCGTATCGCAACAACACGGGACGCAACGACTTTGTCATCGCCAAGGCGGCTTACGATGCGGACAGTCTATACTTCTTCGTGCAGACCTCTGCGCCCATCACCCCGAGCTCAGACCCCTATTGGATGTTGCTGCTTATCGATAGCGACCGGGATGCCGGGACGGGCTGGCTGGGCTATGATTTTATTGTGAATGTGGAAACCTTCGACAGCGAGGAGATAACAGTCGAGTCTTGGGATGGCGGTGCCTGGAAAACGATTGGTGCGGGCCAGTACCGGGTGAACGGCAACGGTATGGAACTGAGCCTGCCTCGTAAGGTAGTGGGACAGGAACAAAATACGCCCTGTTTTGATTTTCACTGGGCGGATAACATTCAGGGATTTACCGATGTATCGGAACTCGGTGTGAACGGCGACAGCGCCCCGAACCGACGCTGGAACTACCGATACTCTGTGGCGCCATAGCCATATTCTCCCTCAAAGGCAAAGAGGTTCCTTTACTCGCCATCCAGCGGCAAGATGTCAGTACTCTTTTAACGGAGTAACACTGCCTGAATTGACGGCGAGACGTCTCTCAGAAAAACGGATATGATTAAAAATCCAGAGCGTGATAAAACCAAAGGCGCTGACGATGTGCCAGGTGGCGTGCCAGGGGAAGATATACCCGATAATGTGTTCGTTGTCGCCTGTGGCCAGCAATAAGCCGATAATAAACATACCCAGGACCGTGTACAGAAACGGGCGCGCGGCGGGAGTGATATGCTTGCGGTACACCATAAAAAGGGCGGCCCCGAACAAGGCGTTGAGGATCAGGACGATTTCGCCGGTATAGAAATGGCCGCTTTCCCACAAGGTCAGCAGGGGCATCTTCGTAGGGGCGAAAATTTCGTAGAACAGCCAGCACCAGGCGAAGACATTCAGCGCGAGGGTTATGCCAACAAGCCTTTTGCGCGACGGGGAGGACATATAATCGCCGGACACGGCGACTATAAGCATCCACGCCAGCAGAATATTGGTGCCCACATCAAAGAAACTCGCCACGCGGTTCCCTTCCACGGTGTGCATCCATACCGTGGGCAGGCCGGTGAGCAATACGCAGAAATACACCCAAACCCAACGTCGCGGTTGGTTGTGGGTGCAGGCGCAATAGATAAGCGGCATGAGGCCGCCGAGACAAGTGCAGTAGGACGTGACAATATTCGCGAGATGTGCATCGTGCAGGTACATACATGGGTCCTTTCCTGAAAATCTTAGGTTGACAAAGTGCCATAGGTTTTGACCAACAGAGAAACTTTCCCGTTTCACCGGACTGTATCTTCCAAACCGGATTTGAGAAGGAAAAGGACATGCAGGGCAAAGACAAGGCACAGACCCGTCTCGTTTCTCCTCCGTCGCCTCCTCGGCCCAATGCAAGTCGTTGTAAACCCGTTTAGGACTGCGTGCTATTTCGGTATGACGTAGTCCTTTCCAGGTAAGCATGTCTTGGGAACCCTTTTTTTGTCTCCGGGAGTCGCTTTTAAGCAAATTTATGCTAAGTCCAACAATTACAATGACTTGTATCTGTTGGAAAGACCGGATTATCGGTTGCGGAACGATTTTTCACGCTGGAAAATGGTTTTTCACGCTGGAAAATGATTTTTCACGCTGGAAAATGACTTTTCACGCTGGAAAATGGTTTTCCACGCTGGAAAATGATTTTTCACGCTGGAAAATGGTTTTCCACGCTAGAAAATGATTTTTCACGCTGGAAAATGTGTTTCCCGCCGGAAAAATGGCAGGCGAAAAGGAAACAGGCGTTTTTTCAGCACGGAAACACCTTTGGTGATCCCGTGCGAGGATGCTCCCGTGCAGAATGGGAAATCCCCTTGGAAATAGACTGGCGCACCCGCTTTATGTTAAAACAAGCCGGTAGAAAGGAGGCGCACATGATACACGCCTTGGCCGCTATGACGGTATTGATTTGTTCCGGGGCAGGCGCTCCGGTGTTTTCCATGGCACGGCCGGTCTGGCTGGAAGGCCGCGAAACGGAGATGAATGTGTTCGCGGGGTTTCGGGGTGTTTTTGAGCGCCCGGAAGCGTCGTCGGTACAGGTGCGGGTCGCCGCTTCGACCCTGTACCGCGTCTTTGTAAACGGCGCCTTCGTGGGCCATGGTCCGGCCCGGGGCCCGCACGGCTATTACCGCGTTGATGAATGGGATATCGCCCCGCAGTTGAAGGCGGGCGCAAACGTGGTGGCGATTGAGGTGGCCGGGTATAACGCGAACAGTTATTATGTGCTGGACCAGCCCTCGTTCGTACAGGCGGAAGTGGTCGCCGATGGCGCGGTGCTTGCCGCTACCGGCGCCGGCGACCGGCCGTTTGAAGGCTTTCCCATAAAGGAGCGCGTGCAGAAGGTGCAACGCTATAGTTTTCAGCGTCCCTTCATCGAGGTGTATGCGTTGAAACCGGGTTTTGACGCCTGGCGCGCTCAGGCTGACGTTTCCGTTCCTGCCGTGCCGTTGGCGGAAACGGGGTCGAAATCCCTGCTGCCCCGGGGCGTGCCCTATCCGCGTTTTGAGGTGCAGCCCGTAGTGCGGCAGGTTTCCTCGGGCGCTTTTGAAGCGGGGAAGCTGGAACAACGGTTCCGCGACCGGAGCCTCGTGGAAATCAGCGAGAAACTGAAAGGCTATCCTGAGGGCGAACTGGACCTTATTGTCTCGGACCTGCTTTGTACGCTGCATAACACCACCCTTACGCCTGAGAATACGCCGGTAGATGAGGCTGCGACGTTCTCCATAAACGCGGGGCAGTTTCATGTCGTTGATCTGGGCGCGAATCTGACCGGTTTCCTGAAATTAACTGTGGTGTGTGACGAGCCGACCCGCCTGATAGCCACCTTTGATGAAACGGAAACGAAATCGGATGTGAACTGGCGGCGCTTGGGATGCGTCAACGCGCTGCTGTTTGACCTTGAAAAAGGGGAGTATGCGCTGGAGGCCTTCGAACCGCACACGATGCGGGTGGTTAAACTGATGGCGGTGTCCGGGAAGTGCACCGTATCCGGCGCGGGGCTGCGGCGTTACGAACATCCCGGGGCGGTGCGCGCGGCATTTCAGTGCGCCGATGATAAACTCAACCGCATTTTCGAGGCGGGTCGCACCACCTTCGCACAGAACGCGGTGGATATTTTCATGGATTGCCCTCATCGCGAACGGGCCGGCTGGCTGTGCGATTCTTATTTTACCGCGCGGTCGGCCCTGGCCCTTACCGGGCAAGTGGATGTGGAACATAACTTCATAGAGAATTTTCTGTTGCCCGACCGGTTCGCCCATCTGCCTGAGGGCATGCTGCCCATGTGCTATCCGTCGGACCACTACGACGGCATATTCATTCCGAACTGGTCGCTGTGGTTTGTCATGGAACTGGGAGAATACGCGGCGCGCGGCGGCCGGCCGGACCTGATTGCCGCGGCGCGTCCCAAGATAGAGGCGCTCTTTGGGTATTTTGCGAAACTGGAGAATGAGGACGGACTGCTGGAGAAACTGGAAAGTTGGGTCTTTGTCGAGTGGAGCGCGGCCAACAATTTCGTGCAGGAGATTAACTACCCGTCCAACATGCTCTATGCCGGCGCCCTCGATACGGCGGCATCGCTCTTTGATGTTCCTGCCTGGAAAGACAAGGCGGCCGCGTTGCGAAAGACCATCCGGGCCCAATCGTTGAAAGGCCCGTTCTTTGTGGACAACGCCAACCGGGTGGACGGCAAGGTGACGCCTACGGACAACATGACGGAGGTATGCCAGTATTTCGCCTTTTATTTCGGGGTTGCCACGCCGGAAACCGATGCGGAACTGTGGCGCATTTTGATGGACGAATTCGGGCCACAGCGCCAGGAACAGGGCCTGTACAAGGAGGTACATCCGGCCAACGCCTTTATCGGCAACATGCTGCGGTTCGAGCTGCTTTCCCGGGAAGGCCGGACGGACCAGACGCTCCGCGAGATGGGGGACTACCTGATGTACATGGTAGAACGCACCGGCACCCTCTGGGAGAACCAGCAGGACCATGCCAGCCTGAACCACGGTTTCGCCTCTCATGCCGTGGTGACCCTTTTCCGCGATGTCCTGGGGGTGGCTCCGCTCGATGTAGCGCAAAAGAACGTGACTGTGACGTTTAATCCCACATCGCTCGCCTGGTGTTCGGGAGAAATTCCCGTCGGAGATGCCCACATTACGGTGCAGTGGAAACAGGAGGACAAAGAAATTCAACTATTTGCCACGGTCCCTGAAGACTATACCATCCAAGTGGAGAACAGAACAGATAAGACGGTGAAGCGAGTGGACAATCTCCTTTTCAATGAGAGCGTCCCAAAATAGACCGTCATGCGGGAGGTCCATCTCCGGCAGTTGTTTGGCCTTTTGGCAACGAACAAATTAATATCGTAAAATAGCGTTTTGAAAACGCGGGTATTCGCTAAAACGTCGCGAGACGTTTACACCTTCGATCATGTTCCCCCATAAGAGGGCGCGTGAAGCGTTTTTCAGGAAGGTCTTCCTGTGAAGCGTAACGAAACGGTAAACCCGCTCCGCCCCTGTATCAAGAGAAGGAAGGATGTGACTGGTCCATGAATCATCAACTGGTTGCCTTGTGCGTGTTTATCGCCGCCTATGTTTTTTTTATATTTTTGCCGCAACGGCGAAGCTGGGTCGCCGTGGCGGCTGTTGTTGTACTGCTTCTTTTCGGCGTTCTGGACCCCCTGGATGCTTTTATGCACGGGGTCAACTGGAATGTGATGGGTATTTTCGTGGGCATGCTGGTTCTGGCGGAAGCGTTCATGGTAAGCCGGTTCCCCGCCTTCCTGGCGGAACGCATCGTCAACCGCGCGCCCAATACGGCCTTTGCCATCCTGTTCATCTGCGCGATGACCAGTTTTTTGTCGGCCTTTGTGGAGAATGTGGCGACGGTGTTGATCATTGCGCCGGTCGCCCTGGCCCTCGCCAAAAAACTCAATATCAATCCTGTCAACATGATGGTGGCCATCGCCATTTCCAGCAACCTGCAAGGATGCGCCACCCTAATCGGAGATCCGCCCAGTATGTTGCTGGGTGGTTTTGCCAAGATGACGTTCATGGACTTTTTCTTTTATCACGGAAAACCCGGCATCTTCTTCGCCGTGCAGCTGGGCGCAATCACGTCTGTCATCTACCTCTACTTCGTGTTTCGCCACCATAAGGAAAAGACCAAACTCATCCTGGTGGAAACCGTGCAATCCTGGGTGCCCACCCTGCTGCTTTCCCTGCTCATCCTGACTCTGGCCGCCTCCTCTTTTTTCGACAAGGGATTCAGTTTTCTTGCCGGCATGATTTGCATGGTCTTTGCGCTTGTCACCCTGCTATGGCAACGGATGAATCATAAGACCGGGATTATTGAGAACGTGAAAAAACTCGACTGGGATACCACATTCTTTCTGATGGGTGTTTTCATCGTTGTGGAAAGCCTGACACAAACGGGTTGGATTACGAAGGTATCCGATTTCTTGTCGAATCAGGTGGGCGATAATCTCTTCCTTGGTTATGCGCTTCTCATCGTCATGTCCGTTATCATTTCCGGGTTTGTGGACAATGTACCCTACCTTGCCGCCATGCTGCCTGTGGCG
>JAKLHG010000169.1 GCA_022710255.1 Candidatus Hydrogenedentota bacterium | reverse complement strand
GAAAGGCTTGACCTCCGCTTCCAATGCGATGGCGGTGCCGGTAAAAAAAGCGGATACCACCATCCATGACAAGAGCAGCGCGGCATGGTCGCTGCAGTAACGGGCCCCCTTCCGGTTAGGTATCATGTCTTAGTTCCTGGGAAAGTTTTCGTCAAGGGAAAAAATTACGAGAAGGTAACTTCGTAAGGTATTTCTTCAAAACGGGACAGACGCCCGGCGAATTCAAACGCCGCGAGGACATCCTCCCTGGTAATATTCGGATAATCTTTCAATACATCCTCAATAGAATCTTCGCCGGAAATTGCGCCAAGAAGGGTGGCAACCAGAACGTGCGTACGGCGTATAACCGGCTTCCCATGACATACCTGCGGGTCAATGCTGATATTCTTATTCATGATGATGTCTTTCTGCTGTGATACTCTGATGAGTATACCATAGCACGGCGCAGGCATAACCATCAGCATTCTCTTATCTTAGTTGTAGGCCGGGTGGAACGGAACAGAAGGAAATGTCTGCACGTCTTCCATGACCTGAATAGGCGGAAATATCTGGAGGCCTTATAACAACGGAGCGTAACCCGCCTTTCTTCTTCGTGGTAAAGACTTTCCTGCGTTGTTGGTGCTCGTGTTATACTTCTTATGGCCTACATAGGAGCGTATTGGAATGACAACAACAACAACAGTCGGTGATGGGCAGATAATCGTGCCCAAAGAGATTCTTCAATCTTTACACATGCAGTCGGGTGATACGGTGGCTATTGAAACGTTGCCGGATGGTTCCATCCGCATCTTTCCTAAAACCATGAATGCTTCGGAGGTAGCCGGCATGCTGAAGACAAAGATCCGTTCCACAATTGAAGAAATGGATGAAGCGGTTGCCGAAGCGTTCCGAAAGTCTCCGTGATGTATGCCATTGATACCAATGTCCTTGTGCGTCTAATCACCGATGATGATGCAAACATGCGCGAAAGCGCCGTGCAGCTCATTGAAAACACCCATGCCAATGCGGAGGTGTTGCTGGTTCCGGCCGTGGTTTTGCTGGAATTGGTTTGGGTGCTTTCAGCGCGGTACGGCTTTTCACGAACAGACATTCTAAACGCTTTGGAACATCTTTCACGTGTAAAAGGGCTTCGATTTGATTCTGACTTTCTATTGCGTGAACTTATTGATGCGGGACGCACTTCAACCGGTGATATTCCGGACCTCCTAATCGGGCTATGTGCCCGTAATTCTGGTTGCGCGTTTACTTGGACATTTGACAAGAAAGCCGCCAGAGAGGCTTTGTTTAAAATCATCGCTTAGTCCGTTATGGCAAGCGTTTCCCTGAACCGCTACCCGAAATCCCCCGTCACTCGTCCAATCTGCATGCAATAAGCAACACCGCTCCGTCGCGGTCGGGCGCATCGAGCAACGGGTTCAGACAGGCCGGGTGGAGCGGAATACAGGGAATGTTCTGCCCGTCCTTTACGGACCTGAACAGGAGGAAATATCTGGAGGTCTTATAACAGCGGAGTGCAACCCGCCTTTCTTCTTCAGGGTCAGTATCTACTTACTTTTATGATGCAGGGGCCGCTTCGCTCAGCCTCGTTATCAAAACTCAATTCTTTCATGCCGTTGCGACGGTGCGAATGGCGGCGCGTTCCCGTTCCACCAGGGCTACCGACGCGAGCGCCGACTCCGGAGAGGCTTCCTCCGCTTTGTTGCCTTCCATGATGGAACGAAGGAAGTATTCATGTTCGCGGCTGTACCCGTCTCCCGGAAGCAGGTCCGGCGTGAGGTGCCCGCCACCAGCGGGGTACACGTGCAGGTTGGCGTCAATCCTGCTGTCAAATTCGAGGGTTGCCTGTTCAAACTCCATGCGGAAACCCATCCGGAACGGGAAATCGGCCGGGTGCATCCAGCCGCCGTCTACCGCCACCACCGGGCCGTTGGCATAGCGGTAATAGGCATTCACCTGGCTCACATCTTCACGGGGCACGATGCAGCCAATCGCCTCTACCTGGTCCGGCATACCGAAAAGATAGTTCACATAATCCACATCGTGAATGTGCAGGTCCAGCAGCGCGCCGCCGCTTTTGGCTCCGTCCAGGAGCCAGTTCTGCCAGCTCCAGGTCGGTTTGCAGCTCTGCCGCGTGAACTGGGCGGAAAGCAGTTTGCCATAGACGCCGCTACGTATATAATTGCGCGCCTCCACGTATACCGGCCAAAACCGGATGCACTGGGCCGACATGAAGACCCGGTCGTACCCGTTGAGGGCTTCCAGCACCTCCCGTCCTTCCGCTGATGTGAGGGTCAGCGGCTTTTCGCACAGGATATGTTTGCCCTTTTCCGCGGCTTTTAAGATGTACTCTTTGTGCATATAGGTGGGCAGCGCAATCAGTACGGCTTCCACGTTGGGGTCGCGCAACAGGGCATCGCCCTCCTCATAACGAGCGACGCCTTCGAGGCTGATATCTCCCGAGACGTCAATGTTGCCGGCGACCACTTTGCCTTCGAGATTCGAAGGTTCACGGTCCGCCACCGCAGTGACCGTTGCCAGTTTCGACTGGCGCAGTGTCGCCAGGTGCATTTTACCGATAAAGCCTTGTCCGATGATTCCGATCTTAATCATGGTGTTCTCCGCTTTCTATCCGTTGAAGGGTGTGATTGTTGCACGCGCCTATAATCATGGCCGTGTGACGCCTTAATCATAGCGCATTCCTCCGGCCCTATTTCCAGCAGGACGGCTTTCCTGGAGGCATCAGGCATGTTTTTCAGGCACAAACTCTTCATAAATTGGTTCTTGTTCGCCTATCCAGTGTAAAATCCGTGTTGAACTTTAAGGTGCCTTGGGGCCGGGCTCGTTACGAAATTGTATTTCGTAACGCAAGTGTAAGCGAAGTTGTACTTCGCGACCCTGCACTGATGCCTTGAATTCAAGGTTCATGAGGTGAGGTCCGCTAATAATATTTCGCGCCCAAATGTAGAAGCGGCTTCCAGCCGCTTTAACACGGCAAGATGCCGTGTCTACGTTTTATCGTTCATGGTATTGGATGTTTGTGCCGGGTTTAGTGAAAACACTGTATGAAGACAAATCTTGACATAACTGAAGTGGACCATATCCTGGAACGCACAGGCCGCAGGGCGGAGGACTTGATTCCCATTCTGCAGGCGATTCAGGAGAATTATAAGTATCTTCCGGAGGAGGCGTTGCGCCGCGTGTGTGAACTTTCGGAGATAACGCCGGCCGCTGTGGAAAGCGTGTCTACCTTCTTCAGCCAATTCCGGCGCAGGCCAGTGGGGAAACACATTATCAGCGTGTGCGATGGCACGGCGTGCCACGTAAAGCGATCTACTGCGGTGTATGACGCCGTGGCGGAACACCTGCACCTCGGCGCAACCGAGGACACGGATGCGGAAGGGGTGTTCACCCTTCAAAAAGTCGCCTGCCTCGGCTGTTGCACGCTTGCGCCGGCCGTCCGGATTGACTCGGTCACTTATGGCCATGTGGTTCCGGATACCGTGTCGCGCATGCTGGAGGATTTTCTGAAACAACAGTCGCATGTTCCCTTTCAGGCCTCCGCTACCGGGAAAGAAGCGCCTTCTTCCGCTGGTGAAATACGCATCGGGTTGGGGTCCTGTTGTGTGGCGGGCGGCAGCGAAAAGATTCGCGGCGCCTTGATGGAATCGCTGGAAAATCTGGGCATCAGCGTGCAGGTAAAACACGTCAGCTGCGTGGGCATGTGCCACCAGACGCCGTTGTTGGAAATCGTGCTGCCGGACGAGCCGCCCCATTTGTACGCAAAGGTGCGGCCGGAGGACGTGGAGGCGATCCTGATGGCGCACTTCAAGCCTGCGGGCGCCCGGGCGCACCTGCGCAGCGTGACCAGCCGCTGGTTGCAGCGCGCGTATACCCGGGAGGAACGGGATGCGCCCGAACGGTACGCGCTGGATGTGCGCGATGCGCCCGTAGCCGCATTTCTGGGTGCGCAGCAGCGACTGGCCACGGAGTACTGCGGTGAAATGGCGCCGACCGACATGACGGAGTACCGGCGCCTGGGCGGGTTCGAGGCGTTGCGTGCCTGTCTGGGTCTGGCTTCCGGACAGGACCGACCGTTGTCGCCGGAAACCATTATTGCGGAAATCGGGGTGAGCCAGTTGCGCGGCCGCGGCGGGGCGGGTTTTCCAACGGCGCAGAAGTGGGAGGCCGTGAGAAATGCTCCCGGTGACCGGAAAATTATTATCTGCAACGGCGACGAGGGAGACCCGGGCGCGTTTATGGACCGGATGATACTCGAATCCTACCCGTTTCGTGTAATTGAAGGCATGACTATCGCCAGCCTGGCCACGGGCGCGCGGGCGGGTATCTTGTATATACGCGCGGAATACCCGCTGGCCGTCAGCCGTGTCGAGGAGGCCATAGTTTTGTGCGAGCGGGAAGGATATCTCGGCACAAGCGTTCTGGGCAGCAGCCATGACTTTCAGGTGCGCGTGGCCCGGGGCGCGGGCGCGTTCGTCTGCGGCGAGGAGACGGCGCTGATTGCCTCGCTGGAGGGGCGGCGCGGTTCCCCAACCTTCCGACCGCCTTTTCCCGCGCAACAGGGACTGCACGGCTGCCCGACGCTGGTCAATAACACGGAAACCTTCGCGATGATCCCGTGGATCATGCGTCACGGAGGCGCGGCCTTTGCCGCCCTGGGCACGGAACGCAGCAAGGGCACCAAGGTTTTTTCCCTGGCGGGCAAGGTGGCCCGGGGCGGCCTCATTGAAGTGCCCATGGGCAGCACCATACGTCATATTGTGGACGATATCGGCGGCGGCGTGTCGGGCGGGCGCCGGCTGAAAGCGGTGCAGATAGGCGGCCCCTCGGGCGGTTGTATTCCGGCGGCTTTGTGTGACACGCCGGTGGATTATGAGGCATTGCTGGAAGCGGGGGCCATGATGGGGTCGGGCGGTTTCGTCGTTCTGGACGACATGGACTGCATGGTGGAAATGGCCCATTATTTTCTTTCCTTTACCCAGCGGGAATCGTGCGGCAAATGCTCGCCCTGCCGCGTGGGAACAAAACGCATGCTGGAACTCCTGGGCATGTTGTGCCGGGGAGAAGGGAAAGGGGGCGACCTTGAGCAACTGGAGGAACTGGCCCATGCTGTTAAAGGCCAGAGCCTGTGCGGGTTGGGCAAGACCGCGCCCAATCCCGTGCTGACAACCTTGCGGTATTTCCGGGACGAATTCGAGGCCCATATCGAAGGGCGGTGTCCCGCCGGCAAATGCAAGCCCCTCATTTCCTACCGCATCACGGAAGACTGTATTGGCTGCACCAAGTGCGCCCGGGTCTGTGCCCCCGGCGCCATCGCGGCGAATCCCTACGCGTTGCATGAAATCAATGGGGACCTTTGTACGAAGTGTGACAACTGCCGGCTTGTATGCCCGGTGGATGCGGTGAAGGTGGAATAGACATCATGCCAAAACTCACCATAAACGAAATCGCGGTAGAGGTGCCGGAAAGGGCGACCCTGCTCGAGGCGGCGCAACGTGTGGGTATCGAAATTCCCACCCTGTGTTATGCCCCGGGAAAGCCGCCCAACACTTCCTGCATGGTGTGCGTGGTGGAAGACGTGCACCGGGGGCGGTTCCTGCCTGCCTGCGCCACGCGCGCGGAAGCGGGCATGGTTATCGCAACAGATTCGGAAAAGGTCCGCCTTGCCCGGCGTGCCGCGCTGGAACTGCTGTTGAGTGAACATCAGGGCGATTGTGAAGCGCCCTGTGAACGGGCATGTCCCGCCGGACTGAATATTCCCCTCATACTGCGTTTGCTGGCGCGGGGTGAAACCGCCGCGGCACAGGCCCTGGCGCAACAGGCGCTGGTGCTGCCGGCGGTGCTCGGGCGGGTCTGTACGGCTCCCTGCGAGGCGGGCTGCAGGCGCGGCAGTTACGATGACCCTGTCGCCATCCGCCAACTCCACGGGCAACTGGGGGAAATGTCCGGCGGGGACGGCGGCACGTCCGCAACCGCACCGGTGTCCGGCAAAACTGTGGTTGTTATCGGCGCCGGACCGGCCGGGCTGGCGGCGGCCCATGTGTTACAGGGGTATGGGCATGCCTGCCGGGTCTATGAAAAAGAAGGTGAACCCGGCGGCGTCTTGCGCGATTTTCCGGAAACCCAATTGCCCCGAAAAGTGCTGGAGGATGAACTTGACCGGCTTGGCCGTTTGGGCGTGGAATTCCGTTATGAGACCGAGGTCGGCACGACGGTGTCCCTGGCGCAGCTTCTACAAGAAGCCGATGCTGTCGTGCTGGCCTGCAACCTTCTGTCTGCTGAAAGAACGGGCGTATTCTATGCCAAAGAACAGCGGATGCCGGTGCGTTCCATCGCTTCGGGCAAAAACGCCGCCAAAGCCGCACATGCCTTTCTCAGTGAGGCGGTGGAGCAGCCCGGGACTGGGTATCAGTCCACCATGGGAAGGCTTCCCCGGGAGCAACTGGAGGCCTATGTCGTCGGGCGTACTTCTCCTGGGACATTACAGCGCTCCCGCAACCCCATCCGGATGCGCGAAGAGGCGGAACGCTGTCTCCACTGTGATTGCCACGCGCCGGTTTCCTGTAAACTGCGCCGGTTCGCCACCGAATACGGGGCGCGAGCCAAGGTATTCCGCAATGCCGAACGGCCGGCGCCCGACGGGCTGCAGCGCCATGGCGATGTGATATTCGATGCGGGCAAATGCATCAGGTGCGGCCTCTGCGTTCAGATCTCCGCAGAACGCCGCGAGGCCCTCGGCCTCGCCTTCGCCGAACGCGGCTTCGCCATGCGGGTACGGGTGCCTTTCGGAGAAACGCTGTCGAAAGCACTTACCCTGTGCGCCCGGGAATGCGTTGAAGCGTGCCCCACGGGCGCCTTGGCCTTTGAAAACATAGAGGATCTCTGAAATTTTATATTTACTGGGATCGCCGGCATCCCTGCCGGCTGATTCAGCGCAAATGTACGCCTTCTTTTCCTTTTGGGAAACCCCGGTATGCTGACTCGGATTGGGCGTCTTCATTATGCGTCACGGTTTTCGCTTCAGCCTGGTCGCTCACATGCGCGGCGGGCGGGGCGGGGGCGTCCAGCGCCGGACGGCGGAAAAAATAGAACCAACCGCATTCCGCGCCGCATACGAGGTCCAGCTCGCCCGTCCCATACCAGTCCACGGGGGAAAAGCTATGCTCATGGGCCGATAGCGTGATTTCTTTTCCCCAGCACTTCAAGCGTACCGGCGCTTTAAACCGGGGTTCCGCGTTCGTTCCCGTGTTCTCGAAGAGGGCGGGTCCGCCTTCGCCGAAGGCGCCAACCTGACAGAGCAGATCCCAATCGCCGTCGCCGTCCCAATCGCAAGCGGCGGTATTTTTTGCGATGAAGGGTTTTCCGTCCTCCCCTGAAAACGGCCTGGCGCCGGATAGCGCCAGGGCGTCATCGCAGCGATATCGTTTGAACAGGCAAACATGATCGTCCCGGTCTCCGGTTATCAAATCCTTCAGTCCGTCGCCGTCCCAGTCCACGATGGAGGGCTGACAGCGCCAGGTAAAGGCGAGTTCATCATCTCCGGCACGGAGGACGTTTCCCCGCGTAAACAGGGGTTCTGGCCTCGTGCCTCTATTTTCGAAAAACACGATGCGGTTGGTGTTATTGCCGCAGAGAAGGTCCAGGTCGCCGTCGCCGTCCCAATCCGCAGCACACGGTCCGGCTCGGCCCTGGACCCGGAGTGCCTGACCGGCCGCCTGGAGCTGCTCTTCTTTGGCGAAGGCGTAGGATGCTGCGGTCCCCTCGTTGGCGATCAGGAAGA
>JAKLHG010000168.1 GCA_022710255.1 Candidatus Hydrogenedentota bacterium | reverse complement strand
AGCACATTCTGGGCGAGACCGGCTTCATGGGACTGACGCTCAAGGTGGACCGCCGGGCGCTCATTCCGCGGCCGGAAACCGAACAATTGGTGGAACTGATCTGCCAGCGACTCCCGGCCGCACCACGGCAGATCCTGGACCTCGGAACCGGAGACAATGGCGGATGCAAATATTTTTACGTCCATAAGCATTTCCGATGAACTGCAAACACCAGCATGGGCATTGGGCCGACTTGAACGGGCGCTTGGGAGGACACTTTTGCAGCACAAGGAAGGCAGCATCCGTCTTCTCAAATCATCTATGCCCGCCAGTATTCCCGCTCGCACGCGCCACGAGGCGTATGGTCTCATCGTTACAACCACCGGAGTCACGATCCATGCTGAAACAGCCCACGGCCTGCACAATGGCCTGATAACGTTGGCATCATTGATAACCAGGGATAAACGCATTCCGTGCGTTTCCATTTCCGATTGGCCGGACCAGGAAATTCGCGGCACCTGTGTGTCAGGTATTGATCTGGCGGAAGAACGTTTTGAGCAGTTTATCGCCTTGAAATTGAACCTTCTGATCTTGGAAGACGGTGGGCTGTACGACATGGACCAATCGGAAAAGAGCGCGCGATATGTTCAATTCGCGGAAAAATGCCGGGCCTGCTTTGTTGAATTTGTGCCCGAACTTCAAAGCCTTGGGTGGGGGCATTATGTATTGCAGCGTGAACCCAGGGCAGTCGAGGCGCGCTGGATCGAACGCAAGTCTTTTCCGGTACTTGAGGGAAGGGTTTATTCTCCCGATCCGCCCCTTCCTGACGCGGTTGAGGTGATTAACGCACAATTCGATGATGGCTTGAATGGATGGACCGCTGAAACCTACAAAACACGTTGGATCCCCGCCACCGTTGAAGAGGCGGCGGTAGTTTCCCCCGGCCCCAATGACGGAACGCCTTTGCTCCAACTATCCTTAAATGAACCTGGAACCGTGCGTGTTTCGCAGGAACTGGCGGTGCAACCGAATGCACGGTACACGCTGAAGTGTACTATCAGCACAAAAGGGGTTATCGGTACGGGCGCTTATTTTGAAGTATATGGCATTGATAAAAAGAGATACATGACCTTAATTGGTCCCCATCAAGGCGCTTTCTGTGGAGATATGGAACGGCAGGAGGCGCAGGTAGTCTTTAACACCGGCGCTTACCAGAGAGCCCGTCCGGGCGGTTCCCTGACGGATTCCCCTCAGGTTCATGACGGATTCGAAAAGGTATGCCTCTATTTGAGGTTACAGGACAGCACCGGTACGGCCTGGTTCGATTCCGTGGAGATTGTGCCTGAACAGTCGCCAAACCGGTTGGCAAATAGTGTTGTCACCGATTCAGCAAAGGTCGTTGTGGAAAATGAGGCCGGATTCCTCTATGAAGAAGGACGGGATTATCTTCTCGAAATTCCCGAACTTCGGTATCCCTACGCCATAGGCGCCCCGTTGCAGGTGATTCTTACCGATGACAGTCGTATCAAGAATGGCGATATCCTGTTTTTAAGTTATAACCAGGCCGAAATGGAAGATATTACGTGTTGTCCTTCTGAACCCTTATACGATGCGTTTATGCGGCGGTCTATTGGTAATGTCGTGAAACAATTGCGGCCGAAATACCTCCACATCGGGCATGACGAGCCTCGTTTTTTTAATCGGGACCAGCGATGTGCCGACAGGAGTATGTCAAACGAAGCCTTGCTCGTTGATGCAATAAAGCGCATTCGGGAATCTGCCCTTGCTGCTGACCCGTTTATCCGTATCATGATGTGGGACGACGCCATCAACCCCTATCAAAATGGGCCCCATTTAAGCACGGAGAAGGTTGCCGAATATCTTCCCAAAGATATCATCATCAATATCTGGTGGTACGATAACTTTGACTTGGACCGGCAACTCGGCGACTCGACAGCCTACTTCATGAACCAGGGCTTCAGCGTGACCGGTTCACCCTGGTTTCGCATTCCCAATGCACGCCGCTGGACAGAATTGTTCGATGGATATAAGGATAATTTAAAAGCACTGGGGATCATCTACACCAGTTGGGGCGAAGTCCCTGATCCTTGGGGCGCGCTTGAATTTACAGCCGAGCACAGTTGGTCCTATGGAAATCCGGCATTTACCGATGCCAGCCGCATCCCATGAGGTGGCCTTTTTGTTCGACACGTTCTTTGACAAAGTGGAATAATGAAATCATGGTACCTAACCCGGCACTGGGTTAGTGAGGCTTAAAAAGGTTGTTCAGAACGACTCAATCCTGAATGCCGGCGGAATTGTTCGTGGACCAAACAGCAACAACATCGAGGAGTTCATCTGCTATGAAAATGCTGATAACAGGCGGCGCAGGCAACGTGGGTGGTTATGTAATACGTGAACTGAGCGCGCACGGTATGGATTACACCATACTGGATACTTGTGAACCTTCGACACTGCCCCCGGGTATCGGATTTATAAAATGTGACCTGATGAACCGAGAGGCGGCCCTGGAAGCCATAAAAGCCTATGATGTGGTCATCCATCTCGCAGCCATTCCAAATGCATTTAATGACCCACCAGAGCATGTTATGGCGGTCAACATGGTTACCTGCTTCAATGTTCTGGAAGCGGTGCGCATAAATGGAATCCGCCGCATCATTTATGCGGGCAGCGAATCTTCAACAGGCTTCGGGATACACGATGTTGTACTCAAGCCCTTATACCTTCCGATTGACGAGACCCATCCGCTATGGCCTCATGAAAGTTACAGTTTTACCAAGCGCTACGGGGAAGACATGGTTGAGAACTATGCGCGCGCCTTTGGTATTGAAGCAATTTCACTGCGTTACTGCGGGGTATGGATGCCCTGCATTCTCGATGAATTGCGTGCCATTCTGGAGCCGATAAAGCGGGGAGAAGGGGTTTCTAATCCCTGGTTTGGGTGCTATGTGGCTGCACAGGACGTCGCACAGGCAGTGCGTCTGGCCGCATTATACGATTTCTCTGGAACGGGGATACCCTTTGAGGCATTTTTCATCATGGCAGAGACGACTTTTTATGACGAGCCTACTCTTGAAGTCATGAAACGCATCTATGGCCAATTACCGGAACTACGCGACCAGGATTACTATCGTGCCAATCCTCTTGCGCCGCCCTTTGACATACGCAAGGCACAACGTCTGCTTGGCTATAAACCAAGGTTCCATTGGTGCGATATTGAACGGTGGGAGGACCAGGGATGAGGAAATGGAAATTAGAATTTATGGCCTCGCTGGGCTATTCACACATGCCGCCCCGGCGAGTTGCCGCTTCACTGTCCGGGGTCGGGTATCAAGCGGTGGGGTGGACGCTGGCTCATTTCAATCCCCGCAGTCATTCCAAGGAACATCTCGCGGAGGTTGTTAGAGCAAGCCATGATTATGGCCTCGACATTGGGGAGATTGTGGTACAGCAAGACTATGTCTTCCTGGATGAGCAGGTGCGCTCGGATAGAATTAGGCTCAGTCTTGAGTGCATTGCAGCTGCCGCCGATCATGGGCTGACGGTGCTGAATTTCTTTACCGGCCCGGCTCCCTGGGATCCTTCAGCGCCGGTCATCGGACGGGATATTGAAGAGGATGCTGCCCGGGATATGGTCTTGCGCGCCTATGAACAGATTGTCTGCGCCGCTGAACGCAACCGGGTGCATATTGCCGTTGAAGGCGTATGGGGAATGCTGTGCCGAGATTACCATACGACACTTCCCTTGATTGAGCATTTCAGTTCTCCCTGGCTTGGGGTTAATTTTGATCCCTCCCACGATATTCTCTCCGGCAACCTTGACATTGCCGCGATTATAAAAAGATGGGGGAGTGAACGCATTTTCCACATTCACCTGAAAGATGCCGTGGGTGTGCCGCAGATGGGAAAATTTCTCTTTCCCATGCTGGGGGAAGGGCTGGTGCCCTGGGACGGGTTCTTCACTGCACTTGTTGAAATAGGATACGCGGGATGCTGTTCCGTCGAGTTTGAGTCCTTTGCCTATCATAATCAAGTGCTCAAGGGAGACACCGAACAGGCGGCGCGCTTGTCTTATGACCAGGTCAAGGCTTTGCTGCCATCCAACCAGGTCAAGTGAACAGGAATGGTGTTTATACTTCAGGAAAAGGGCCCCGGGGGCTTCATGAATGGAAACGGGAATACCTTGTTCCATGAGTTCAGACTTCCTGACCTCGACAGGGTTTTGACGTGGTTTTTCGGAAAACAGTATGGCACAAAAGTTTGACGCAAAAGACCGTAAAGAAGGGACAGACTACCAAATAGCATGCATGAAAAACAGGATTATACGCTGTACTCAGGGGCTATTTGGCAGTCAGTCCCTTCTTTACTCAGTCTAGGTGTTTTCACAAAAAGTGCCATTGTATATTCCGACGAGTTCAGGAAGTCTGAAGTTTCGTTCCGCTCATCACGAATGAGACAGCATCTTTAGCAAGTGGAACCACCTCGCAGGTCACTTCAGTCGTTACACCTTATAAAGGAAGGCGGCATACCTCGTCCTGATTGTCAGCGCGACGAAACACCTGTATGAACCTGGTGTCCTTGCCGAAAATACATACTAGTTGATAATTAAAGGCTTGGAATAATCAGGATTTGGTTTCTGTCGCTGGTTGGATTGAGGAAAATCTCTCCATTTTTGCATTGTTACTCCCCTGTTGCATATTCCGGTCCTTGTAATAGGGCAACAGAATTTCCTGAAGTTCCGGGAACAAAGGGAGGGTACTGTATGCGACCCCGCCTTTAGAACGAGTCAATGCTATCATCGGGAATATAGTGCGTGTAGGTATCCAGAATCATCTGCACAGGGTCGCCCTTTGCAGACTCGGTCGCACCCAAATCAACTCCGCCCTCTTTTCTTCCCGTTGTTCTTCAGGACAACATTCTTAAATATATCCGGCAGCATATGAAAATACGTGTTGCATGTGTTTTGCGTATTTCAATGGTATGCGCATTATTGTATAGAGTAGCCTTTTGCCAAGCCCCTGACATTTTATGTCAATAATATTGCCTACCAAGAAAACGCGCCCAAGCCAGCCCAAAAAGTAGTTTCCAGTAACGTATTCGAATGTTTAATTCGTCGATCAGAGGCATGCGAATCGAAAAACCGTCTTGTTCCACTATGGTGAATATTGGAAGATCAGTGTCATTTAAATCTTTATTCTTTTGGGCATCCAACATCGAGGGCTTTCTACCGTCTGGCGACTCGACTGGTTGCCTCGCCTGAAGATTCCGCCACTTGTCTTGGATTCTTGAAATAACGTACTCTGGCTTTATATTAAGAAGGGTCTTTTCGCTGAGGAGAATCTCGCAGATGATTTTCCCATCAGGTTGTTTTTCAGGAGGATGGGCAAACCTATAAAGCCAAAGATCACGAAGAGCCGTTTTTGCGTAGTCTGCAAGGGACCAGGACAAGATACGAAGTACAGCGTCCAGAACGATGGACTGATTCTCGTCACACTCACATCTGATGACGAGCCTTTTGGTGTTTCGTACTTTGGTATTGGCAGGCACGATGGCAGTATAAAAGATTATGACGCCTAAATCAACCGAAGCACGTTCCCTATCGGTTAACTCGCCCGTGACAATTTTCCTGTCCCTTAACCCGGCCATTCGCCGTCCGTATTGATGCCCCATAGGGGATTTGAACTCCCTCTTTAAGCATCCCGCCATTACGTCTGAGCGCCCTTCAGCCGAGTCGACTTGAACACCATGTTTATGAGAAAACCGCCGACAGGCTGCGGGGAACATCCAGTCGGAGAACGCCATTTGCCGTCAAACCGCTTCCAGAACCGCGCCCACCGATTGCCCGCCCGCTGCGCAGATCCCGAGAAGCGCGGTCGCTTTACCGGATTGCTTGAGCTCGTTGGCCATGGTGAGGAGCATGCGTATTCCGGTGGCGCCAAAGGGATGTCCCAAGGCAACGGAACCCCCGTGAATATTAATGTTCGAGGGGTCGAGTTCACCGGCGGCCCTGTCGCGTCCGAGTCGCTCCTTCGCAAAATCGTCGCTGGCCATGGCGCGCAACACGCACAAGACCTGCGCCGCGAAGGCCTCATGAATATCAACGATGTCCACATCCTTAAGCGACATGCCCGCCCGCTCAAGCGCAAGCGGCATTGAAATGGCCGGCCCGATAAGCAGTTGGTCGGCCGGATCCACGGCGTTGTAAGCCCAACTGCAAAACGTTGCCAGCGGCTCGAAACCGAGCGCACGGGCTTTTTCCTCGCTCATGAGCAACAAGGCCGCAGCTCCATCCGTGAGGGCGCTTGAGTTGCCCGCAGTGAGCGTACCCTCCTTGGCGAAGGCCGGTCGCAACCTGGCCATCTTTTCTATGCTCGTGTCAGGGCGCACAATGTCGTCCGTACTGACGGCCTTGCCATCCGGAAGAGCAACGGTCAGAATTTCTTGCGCAAGACGCCCCGACGCCATCGCGGCCGCGGCGCGGTGGTGCGATTGCACGGCGAACGCGTCCTGTTCTTCCCGCGTGATACCCCAGAACCGGGCCATCCGTTCCGCGGCTTCGCCCATCAGCTCCTTGGTCGTTCTCTCGCGGATGCTTGGGCGCTGGGGAAGCAGGTCCTTGCGGACGCTTAAGTTGAAGAGCAAACGAAAATAATCCTTTACGCCCGACTTGGCATTCATGACGACGGGCGCCGTCTTATGCACGAAACTTGGCGGCATCTTGACTTCCGCGTTGCTGGTGGAGTCGCTGCCGCCCGCGATCATGATGTCGGCCTCACCGCGCTCGATCATCGCAGCGGCTTCTGTCGCGGCGATAAACCCCGAGGTGCAGGCCCGGCTCAGCGTCGTGGCTTCCACGGTCGGCGCAATCCCGGAGTCTAAAACGATCTCGCGTCCCACATTAGGTGTCGCACTGGGCAATATGGCGCCTCCCCACAAGATGCCGTCAATCCGCGTGCCGGCGCTTCCGAGTTTTTCCAGCAGTACGCGTGTCACCGCCGTACCCAGCGCTATCGTGTCCAGGGTCATCAGGGAACCGAACGCGCGCACGAAGGGTGTCCGGACGCCTGCGACTATAACGGCCCGTTGCTTTACGGGAGTATCTTTACTGAATGGCATTATTTATTTCCTTTCAATGAGTTAAGTTTAAGCGCCCAAAAAGTTTCCGCCACAAACACGCAGTACTTCTCCGGTGATACCCGTGGCGCCGGGGCTGGCGAGGAACGTAATGGTTTCCGCGATATCCTCGGGAAGGCCGCCTTGCATGAGACTGCACAAGCGCCGGGCCACTTCGCGGGTTCCCATCGGCATGGCGGCCGTCATTCGTGTTTCGATAAATCCCGGGGCCACCGCGTTGACGGTGATGCCCCGCGACGCAACCATGGGAGCAAGCGCCTGCACGTAACCGATGAGTCCCGCTTTAGTGGCCGCATAGTTGGTCTGTCCCGCATTGCCGGCGATGCCGCCTACGGAGGATAGTGCAATGATCCTGCCGCCGTCACGAATGCTATCGAGCAATTTCTCGTTGCTCCTGACCAGCCCCAGCAGGTTTACCTGGAGGACCATGTTCCACTGGTCTATCGTCATATTGCCAAGAGTCTTGTCGCGTGTGATTCCCGCGTTGTGCACCACGATGTCCAGACCGTCATAATGCTCTCGTACATGCTCCAGTATGATTTCCGCGGCGCGCGCATCCGTCACATCGCAGACAAGCGCCGTACCTTGAATCGATTGCGCCACATGGGTGGCGACCGCGATTTCCGACTCACGGTCCATAACGATCACGCGTGCGCCTTCTCGCGCGAGCGCGCGGGCCGTGGCTTCTCCTATGCCACGCGCACC
>JAKLHG010000167.1 GCA_022710255.1 Candidatus Hydrogenedentota bacterium | reverse complement strand
AGCCGCGCAGGCATCGAGTTTGCGATACAGGTATTCCAGACAGAGCCCGAGAAAATACCAGAAGGGGGCGTAGGTCAGGGTTATATAACCGTGGAGATTCAGCGGGCGTTTGCTATAGTTCCATATCTCCAGTCCGAGAAAATCGAAAAGCGCCCCGAACAGATATTCCACGGCAAAGATCAGCACCATGTACAGGGCCGCCCTCAGGACAAGCGGTACGTGCCGTTTTTTCAGCGCTCCTGATACGGGTGCGACAAAGATTCCAAGCAGACCATACACGGGAATCATCCACAGGGAACAATCCCCTTCCAGTTCCCAGTCCTGGCGGGTAATGGCGGGGCCGAGCCCGGTAAAAAACAATTCGATGAGCAGCCCCAGGAATGCGAAACACATGATCCGGAGGACAACACGTTTCCACGCCATGGCTATAAGTCCCTTTCTTTACTGCGTGCAGCGGATGCGCCGCGCCGGTCAGTCCCTGTAAGCGGGCAGGTATGTTTTCCAATGCTGCGGCTTGTGCGGCGTTTCGTTGCCTCCGCAGGGTCAGTTCAGTAACACATCGCCATTCCGGCTTTCCAGCCGCAGGGTATACGTACCGTCATTGAAGCGCCCAAAGAACTCCTGCACCTCTCCTTTCAGGGAGCCGGACAAGGGCAGCGCGCTTTGTACGCGTCCATTCTCGGTCCGTATGGTCACTTCGGCGTTGGACGCGGGGGCGATAAATACGCTGAGATTCCCCTCTTCCACCAGCATATCGTAATTTCCCCGAATAGGTTCCAGGGATAACAACCGGGCGTCTCCGCGCCTGTTCCGGAGGTAGATATCGCCGCCGGGGGTATCTATGTAGGTGCGGCCCTCCTCAGAATCGACGCGCACGTTGCCCTGAAATCTTTCAAGGGTGGTAACGCCGTACCGGGTGTTGATTTCGGCCGCTCCCTGGCAGTCTTTCAGTGAAATCGCGCCTGCATCATTCGTGACCGTAAACAACCCCGTCCCGCGTTCGATGATTACCTCCCCTTTATGCTGTTTAACCTGCGCCCCGGCGCCTACGCTTTCCAGGGTGGTGATGCCTTCGGCTGCCTGAATGGTTACCAGCATGGAGCGCGGTACTTGCACGTTCAAATCCACGCGGTAGGATTGGCACTTGAAGGCGGTCATATCCTGCTGGACGGCCGTCCTGAGTGCGATGGTGCCGGGCTTTGGCTGCGTTTCCACGACCAGGGCTTCCAGAGCGTCCATGCCTGCCGCGGCGGACGGGGTCCAGACCACCCGGGTCGCGGAAAGGGCCACCTGGTCGTCATCCACGCCTTCGATATAGATGTTGCCCGGAATGGCGCTGATGACCATGGAGTTGTCTTCGGACAGGGGTATCGTTTCCGTCATTACGTCCGTGAAGGCCTTGAAGCCCTCGGAAGCGGCGATTTTCTCCTCGGCATTGGAACCTTCCACTTCAATCGAAATATCACTGAACGCCGCCGTGATGCTGATGTGCAGGTCCGCTTCAATGTTGGGATGGCGGGCCAGCAGTTGACGCCCGCGCAGTTGACGGGTCACATCGAGTTCCGACTCCAGTTTGCCATAGGACAGGGTGGCATTGAGGTCGGGATTGGTGTGGGGCGGCAGCACAATGCGCGCCTGGCCGCTGTCGCTCGACAGCCGCAGGATAGCCTGGGGCGCCGGCTGCCTGAAACTTACCGCGCCGCGAAAATGTTGTACGGACAGTTCCCCCCCGAAGTCGCTGAACTCGGCGGATGCGTTCTGCAACTTGAAAGAACCGCCCTGTTTCAAGCCCTCAGCCTTGACCGGGAATTCACCCAATACCTGGGCGCGCACCGTTCCGGCGATTTCTGACAAGGTCAGGCCGCCATATTGAACATCGGCCACCACGGCACCGCCCAGTCCTTCCGCCCGGACATCGCCGAAAAAATTGTCTACTACCAGCCCGGCGTCTCTCGGTATGGTCATCTGGTAATTCACCACCATCGACACCTGGCTCCCCCCTTGAATTTCAGGCAGGTGGGTGCGGCATTCCAGGTGGTCCATACCCGGCGTAACCCGGACCTCCATCAATTGAACCACCTGTTCCGCCGCCACGGCGGTGTCAGCGCCCGCCACAATGGCGGCCGTGATCCGGACCTGCCGCTCATCCCAGACCTTCACCTGGATTTCGCCGAATTCGTTGGATACCATGACGGTGGCGGCAGGCCCCAGGGAGTACTCTTCGTCAAAGGTTCTCCGGGCGACAAAGGCGTTGGTCACGCCTTGGGAAAAATCGACCCCCGGCCCCAACACTTCGCCCGCACGCTGCCCGACATAATCCATCCCCCGCGCAATATCTTCAATGCCGGATTGAATCCGCTGGATGATTTCGCCCCGGGCGAGGACGGCCCACAGCAGTGACCCGAGAACACCCATTGCAAGGCGGCGTGCGCGAATCCCTACCATCTGGCGTATCCCATGGTCAACAACTCCCTAATAGGTGCGGTCCAGATACAGGTCGCGCAGCCCCTCCAACTGCTGTTCCAGGCTCATCACCATGACCTGGTTGGCGCGGATATTGCCGGGATTGCGCTGCAACGCGCTCAGGGCGGCGTTCAAGTCATGGTTGAATATTTCCAGGGCGCGGCGATATTCGGCCTCCTGGGGGGTATCCGGCGTTTGCTCCCGGATGGAAACCGAGTCGGACAGGGCTTTTACCACTGCCGCCCGCTGGAGCAATGCCTGGGCGCTGACGGACGCCTCGGATGCCTCCAGGGCCATACCCCCGGTGCCTGGTGTGCGTGCGTGGGTTTCGGCATCGTTCAGCGCCGTCGTGAAGGCGTACATGGCCAGTAACACAACCCCCGCCGCGCACACCAGGTACAGGGCCGCCCGGAAGATGGTCCTGCCCCGGTTAACGCGTTCCCGCTTATTCAATTCACCCCGCGCACGAAACACGATTTCCCGTGTCAAGGCGCTTGAAGGATCGGGGGAACCGCACAGGTCCGCCAGTTTTAAACTGGCCCGTATGTTCCGGACCTCCCGGGCGCATATGGCGCATTCGGCGACATGGGCGGCGAGCACTGCGGAAACCGACGCTTGTTCATCCACCAGCGATTCCGCAAAATCCACCAGCTGGCGTTGCGTTGGATGACCGATGCCCTTGTAGTCAAAGCGCATTGTTAAACCGCACCTTCCGTATCAGAGATATTCGCGAAAGCGTTCCAGGTAGGGGCGCAAACCGCGCTCCGCCCGTACTACGCGGGATTTCACGGTACCCACGGGACAATCTGTTATTTCAGCAATTTCCTCGTAGGACAGGTCCATAAACCGGCGAAGCACAAAAGCCTCCCGGTAGTGTTCCGGCAGGTGTTTCAGGGCTTCGTTGACGGCATCTGAAATTTCACCACGCTTGAAGGCGGTGACAACACAGGCCTTATCATCGCTCAGCACCTCCAGCGGCGTCGGCTCGCCGTCCTCGGTTTCCGGGGAACCGCTCCAGAAGGAAAGGCTGAAAAACGCGGGCCGGACCCGGCGCTGTTCCCATTCCTTATGGATCTTGTTGGAAGCGATGGCGAACAAATATGAGGCGAATTTGCCTTGATCCACATACCGGTCGGCATTCCGGACCAACGCCAGAAATACTTCCTGGGTCAATTCTTCCGCAATGTGTTTATTCTGAAGCATCCGGAAAATGTACCCGAATATGCTCCGCTGGTAACGATGAATCAGTTCTTCAAAAGCGGCTTCAAAACCTTCCTGATGCGCGCGCATCAGGGCATCGTCGCCCATCTCCGCCCATACGGGTGGCGCATCCGCCAGTTTCAGGGACGGCGGCTTCATCGCCTGGGCCGGTTCTTTTTTCACGGTTTTGGCCATAAATTGTGTCTCACTCCGCGTATCGTGTATTTACATACAATACCAAGGGCAACAATAAAGTTGCAGTTCAACCTTGCCAGTATACCAGAAAACCTGAATTTTTGCCACCCCCAGAAATAATTTTTTATATATAGATGTATATGACAGATCTATAAAGAGGATGCCGGGTGAGATTCCCCGAATCGGTACGGAGCAGGGGTGTTTTCCGCGGTTCTCAGGGGAATGCCCCCGTTTCCGGCGAAGGCTCTTCGGATTGCAGCTCGATTCGGGTATGAATCCAGTCGCTGGTGCGGAAATATAGCGCGGTCAGGAGCAGGCGCATGGCATGACCGGCAAAAATGGCCGTCCATATTGTGACCGCACTGAGCAGGCCCAGGCTGGTATACAATTGGCACAAACCCAGCAACACCACGATTTGAGTCGTAAACGCGATCAGCATAGGGGGGCGGGTGGCTCCAGCGCCTTGTAACGCCCCGGTGAAGGCCTGGGTAACGGCAAAAAATACGGCGGAAACAGCCAAAAATTTCAAGAGGGCGATGCCCAGCCCGCGCACAGGTTCTTCGGTGGCGTTGAAGAGTCCCAGCAGCGTGTCCGGCATGGTCCAAAACAATGTTCCGATTATCAGTGACCAAATCGCACCCAGGGCGGCGGCGATAAGCACGCATTCCTTTCCCCGGTGCGGATTCCCGGCGCCGATATTTTGTCCCATGAGCGTGGCGGACGCATTGCGCAATCCGAAAGAAGTCCAGGTAACCAGGGAGAACAGCTGGGTATAGCAGATGGTATAGGCGGCCTGGGCGGCGGCGCTGTGCGGCAGGGCGCTGATATACCAGATGAGCAGTACGCCGGCGATATTAAGCAGCACGCCTTGAATGCCCGTGGGCACCCCGATGCCCACCATATTTTTCAGCAGCCGCATATCGGGCCATAAATGGAAGATGGCGGGAGGCTGGATAATCATCCGGCGGCTGTAAATCAGGTAGAGGCCCAAGGCGCAACTGAAGATAGGCGCCAGCACAGTACCCAGCCCGGCGCCCATAACCCCCATGGCCGGGAAAGGCCCCATCCCGGTGATCAGTACAGTGCTGATGACAATATTGAGTATGGTGGTCAGGATACCCAGTTTAAGGGGGGTTTTAGGATCTCCGGAAGCATTGAATGCCCCTGTTAACAGAAACATCAGGAACAGGGGGGTGCCGAAAAGGAACAGCAGCCTCAGATAAGGCTGGGCGTGGACGTGCACCTCCGGTGCCACGTTAAGGGCACTCAACAGGAGGGGAGAAAAAAAATAGCCCAGGGGCGCCAGTACAAAAACAAGGCAATATATGGAGGCCAGCAGGGCCGAGTGAAAGACTTCACTGATGGTGGCGCGGTCCTGCCTGCCGGAATACCGGGCGATTAACACATTCATGCCCTGGAAAATCGAAACGACAAATACCACGATAACCATAAAAACCTGCCAAGCAACACCGATGGCGCCGTTGGCGGCATTGTCCGCAGAACCGATATAGTGGCCGATAAGTACATGGTCGACAAACCCGAGGGTGCCGTTAACCAGGTTCAAGGTAATCAGGGGCCAAGCCAGTTTCCACACGGAACGTAACCGGCTGCCCGTAATAATTTGTGAATCAAAAGGTTTCAAAACGAGAGGGTCTTATGTATTGATTGAAGTCGTTGATATCACGCCCCGGTATTTTCGGCGTACTTCAGGCACACGTTTTGCCTGTACTCTGAGTCTTGGATGCCTGTACCCCGTGCTGTGATACTGCCAGCAGCCCGTGCGCTTTCCTGTGAATTATCCATTATCCACTATCCATTATCAATTCTTCTGTTCTTGAGACCGCCGCTGTGATAAAATGGAGTTCCTGATACCCATGTTCGAACCCAGGGAGATTGAGTCCAATGAAAGTAGGTCTGATCGGTTTCGCACGGTCCGGGAAAACCACGGTTTTTAACGCGATTACGGGCGCCACGGCAGAAGTGGGGGCTTATGGCAGCCGGGAAGCCAATGTGGCGGTGATCAAAGTGCCGGACGCCAGGGTGGACGCGTTAACGGATATCTTCAAACCTAAAAAGAAAACCTATGCCGAAATAGAATTCATTGATATCGCACCCGCGGAAGGGACCGACCAGGACAAGGCGCTGGATAACGCCGCCCTGAATCTGCTGAAGAATGCGGATGCGCTGGTGCACGTGGTGCGGGCCTTCGAAAATGAAAATATAATGCATCCGCGGGGCAGCGTAAATCCGGAGCGGGATGTTATCGCCTTGGAAGAGGAACTGCAGCTCATTGACCTCATCATTGTCGAGAAACGTATCGAGCGTCTGGAAAAGGAACATAAAAAGGACACGGAACACGAATTGCTGGTGCGCTGCAAGGAGCATCTCGAAACCGGAGCGCCGCTGCGGACCCTTGAACTGAACGCGCAGGAAGAGTCTTCCCTTAGAAACTTCACCTTCCTGTCGCAAAAACCGATGATGGTGCTGGGTAACTATGGAGACGATGCCATAGGCAAAGACAATCCTTCGGGGCTCCACGAGGTTACCCAAAAACTGGCTTTAAAACTCATCGAATTCTGCGGCGCCCTGGAAATGGAGGTAAACCAACTACCCGAGGAGGAGCGGGCCTCCTTCCGCGAGGAATTGGGGCTGGGCGAAGAGTCGCGGATTCGATTCATCCAGTTTGCTTACGAGATGCTGGGGCTTATCAGTTTCCTCACGGCCGGAGAGCCCGAGGTGCGCGCCTGGACCATCCGCAGAGGAACCCACGCCGTGGACGCGGCCGGCGTCATCCACTCGGATATCAAGCGCGGGTTCATCCGCGCGGAAACCGTGGCCTATGACCATTTCATGGAAGCGGGTTCCATGGCGAAGGCCAAAGAAAAGGGTTGGGTGAGGCTCGAAGGGAAGGAGTATGTCGTTCAGGACGGCGATATGCTGCTGTTCCGGTTTAACGTGTAAGCCGTTTCGTTACCGGGCAAAAGATAGGGACGCTATCACGCCCTCGAACTGGGGCCAGGTGTCATACACCCGTTCAGGTTCGCGCCCATTGACGGATCTTAGTACCCAGGTGCCCTTGGGTGCGTCGGGCTCATATTCCAGAACCGTGCCGTCAGGGTTTGCGAACCGATTTTGTAATAGCGCCGGGTCAGGGTTCGTTTCCATGATAGCCGCCAATAACGCCTGCGGATCCCGGGTGGTTTCCGGGAAGAGCGCGATTAGTCCGACCTGCGAATCATCGTAGACGGCGATCAACAGGCGCGATGGGGCTTCGGGAGCAAAAATACGCCAGTCACCGTCCACCGCGGCAGCTTTCATGTGAGCCGGGACATGGACCGGCCCGTTGGCGCAGGCGAATCGGTTGTAGACGCCTGTGTTGTTCCATGAGACCCAATGCCCCCTGCCCCGGATATGGATACAGTCCTGAATTTTCGTCGCGCCGTCCGGCAGGAACAGGGTAATGGGTCGGGCGACGATATGGGAGCGGAACCCGCGGTTGGCGCCGCCTGCGCTCAACAGGTAGCCCGGCCCGCCGCTGTACAGTTCCGGGCAGGCGGACGGGCCGCGTCCGAACCGGACATAATATTCAGTCCCCTTGCGCAGGGTCCAAGCCGCCACATCATCGGGCAGGCGATAAGGTAGTAATTCCGCGAGCAGGGCGTGTCCGGAATAACGACCGTAGTTCCATTCGGCGGGCACCTCCTGCGCGGACTGGCGCAACCAGGTATGCATATAAGCGGCATGGGGATCATCGTTCAATTCCGTGCTTTCGGCTTTTTCATACCGGCGCCGGAATGGCGGGTTGCTTCGCAGCCCCAGGCTGCCCAAGGCGTACTGCAGGTTCATAATGTCCAGCAGGTACCGGGCCTTGCGGCGGATGATGGACGATTCAGGGAACGCCTCCAGGTTTAACAAGGCCTGCAGCGTGTAGCCCACATAGGGGTCCGAATTGAATTCGTACACGCCTTCGCGAATCATGAGGTCGAGGTATT
>JAKLHG010000166.1 GCA_022710255.1 Candidatus Hydrogenedentota bacterium | reverse complement strand
GGTTATCCTGCCGGCATTGGAACGGTCCACGTCCAGATTGATCAGTCTGGATAACGCCTGTATATTGAAAACTACGATATGTTTGTCGTCCTTCTGCCATTCCTCGCCGCCGGCAGCCTTTAATTCCTCGATGGTCATAAGTCCCCCTTTTCCTGATATGCAAAAATCCCCATCATAGTCAGACACACGTAGTCTAACAGATGGGGATTTTTTTGTATGTAACACGAAGTTAGTGGAACATATGTTCTATAAACTTCGTGTTCCTTTGCGCGGGGAGAACAATTTCCCTATGTGATGTTGGGCTCGGAGGAAGGCCGTTTTTGCGGAATCGTAGTTCATTTCCGCGTTTTTATCGTTCAGTCTGAACTCCCGAATTATCTGGTCCGCTATCTTATGGAACGGCAGCCCGGTCGCTTTCCGTATCTCATAAATACGTATATCCCTTTCCGAAATGGTCGGACTTTCGCGGTACAGATTATCGAACATCCTCTCCAACTGATCAGCGTTCCTATTAATAAACTGATGCAGGGCATTGATTGTGGAACAACGCGCTATCGCGATGACAATATGATTTTTCTCAACTTCGTACGGAGAGAATCCATTGCTAGTGAAATAGATCGCGTTCTCACAAGGCGTGTAGACGGCGTGTCCGCACAGGACAAGATTATATAACTGTCTGCATACTTCTGGGGAAAGCGTATACCCTGCATGGATTTTGTTTAGCAGCTTATTAAACCGGCTCTCCACGCCAAACATTATGTCCTTGTATTTGTCCATATTACGCATTATGGAAATATATTCATCCGCGCTCAGGCCCTGTTCCGGCAGACCGATCTTCTTGCGGATATTTTTCACTTCCTTGCATAGCGTTTCATTCAGTCCCATGGCCCGTATCAGTTCATATTCCTTGCGGTTGAATGTCTCAAAACCGCTTTTTCTCAGTCCTTCTATTTCCTCCCAGAGACGCGCTGTTTTGTATATTGTTTCCTCCTTCGTGTATTTTTTCAGAATGAAGTTTATGCTCATGGTCGCTCCCTGCCTTCCGGCTTGCGTGTTATAGTTCCAACTGTCTGTCCACGGACCCGGACCGGATGCCATGTTTATCCGGCCGCCCCGCGACCATATCCCGCGCCAAACTTGCCATTCTGCCGGCAAGCTCCGCTTCCCTGACCGTAACATCTAGTGTATCGCGGGCATGGGTTCTGGTACCGGCTATTTCTTTAAGGCCGCCGGCGTCGTCCGTGAAGATCAGGATTTCGTCCCTCGCACGTGTTATGTTGACATACTGGTTACGCATATCAACGAGTGACGGAACAGACGTATCCGCCTCCACGATAACGCGGTTGTATGTCTGCCCCTGGCTCTTATAGGTAGTGAGTGCGTAACCGTAATCGATGTGTTTATATGCTCCGGTGTCTATATGCAGTTCGCGCCCATCTTCCGTACGTATTTTCAGTGATTTAGCACCGCATTCCAGCACCTCGGCTTTTTCACCGTTGCGGATGTCATAATCCCGGTATTCATTTTTAGTGAAGGAAATCAAATCCCCCACCGCCAGCTCAACGGTTCGGTTTCGCACGATACCTTCCGCGTCGGTCCGGGCTAGTGTATATCTCCGGCCGTTCCGCAACTGCCCCGATACCTGCAACACACTGCGGATGCTTTGGTTGACTTCATCCTTGGCTGACACGGTGCCTACAATGATGAGGGTATCCTTGGCGTACAGGCTGGCTATCTTGGCGCGACGGGTCCGCGTATTTTCTATTTCCATAACCCGGCCGTCCTTCGCCAACAATTCAATACTCGCACCCATTCTGCCCTGTTTGGCTGATTCCACGGCTTCGCGCAGAATCGAATTACGCTGACGGTAATTCTCATTCATCACAACCAGCTTGACCGCATTTGTACGTTCAGCCATCCTGCTGTAATAGGAAACATACCGCTCGAACACGCGCCCTGCGTTTATAGATTCAAGCTGGTTCATGTCGCCCACCAGAATCACCTTATCACCACTTTCCCGGGCGGCATTGAACAGTTTAGCGGCGTTCCGGCTATCCAGCATACTGGCTTCATCAAAGACAATCACCTTGCGCTTGGGCATATTCTTTCGACCAAGGTAGCTTTTGAGCGTCATCGCATCTATAGTTGCCTCATCGGCCAATTTTTTGGCTGCTACGCCTTGCATAGCGAGCCCGATGACATCTAGCCCCTGCTGTCTGTAATATTCGGCTACTGCCTTCAGGCTGGTCGTCTTGCCAGCACCTGCATCGCCCTGTACCACGTTGATCATATTCTTCGAGGTCAGGATGTCGAAAATGGCGCGGCCTTGTATGTCCGATAAGACCCTGCGGCCGCACCTGCGATTGAATTCGTTGAGGTCCTTTAGATATCGCGCAGCCTCACGCGGTTCGACGCTGTAATCATGGACGCTGTCCACACCCGCATAGCGCATGTAATTGCGTTCGGCCGCGAGCAGTTCGAGCGAGGTGTAGCGTTCCGCGTTACGGTCCCTGATGGTGACGATATACCCCTGCCCGAGTTGCGTTTCAAGCCGCGCGGTCGCCTCTCTGTAGCTGATCCCGGCCCATCGCCCGGAACGCATGGTCTCCTTCAGGTATTCGTAAATCAGCTCCTGTCTGGACGCGGTCGCGCTGCGCTCTGTGGCCCGACGCAACGCATGCTGCCACATCAGGATCTCATTCCCTGTCCCGCGCAACCCATCGCGTTCCTGAGCGGCTTCTACACTAAATTCGGCGGTACGTGACCAGGCGATGCGTTCTTCTATCGCCGCCCTGATATTCGTGGCTTCGTTTACGACATACCGGCTCAGGCGGACCAGCCAATCCTTCAAGATATCGGCTTTATTGACGCCCGGCGCTTTGCCAGCGCGCGTACCCCGCCAGGCGTCCATATCGTTAATCCCGGCTTCGTGCTCGGCCTCTATTTGCCCCCGCCGTTTGGAGAACTCGACTTCCAGCTCCTGTGAAATTTTGCTTAAGCGCCATTCGCCGTTCTTGATGTAGGTGATCTGATAACCCAATCCGGTGAGGCGTTCAGCCAACCTACACCGGTACAACTCTCCGAACGCTTTATTGAAGTCTTTCTGGAGTATCTTACGGGTCCATAAGCCCATAGTCCGGCCGCGCCACTCAGTCATGTTCATCACTACGACATGCGTATGAAGATGCGGGTCATGCTCACGGCTGAACCCGTCTCGGACCGTGGCGTAACACATCTTTCCCGTTGTCCAGTGCTGGTCAGGATTAGGCCTGGCGAATGCAAAGTATTTCTCTATCTCTTTCATCACCTCCAGCACAGCCTCATCATGCGCTCTGATTATGTCCGGTGTTTTGTCCAGGAGTAGTCCGGCTATGCTGACGGACTTCGGCGCGGAAAAAGTCAGGTCTATGCCTTTGACTTTATGCTTCTGGACAGCCTTTTCTCCAGACCGGGTCCTGCCTTCCAGAAGCAGGACGAACTCGGATTCTGTTAAGTTTTCACCCGACCGATAGCCTAGCGTTGTTGCCAGTTCACCATGGATGCCTACGTATTCCAGCATGGACGTGCGCTGTGGGAACTCGCCAGTGAGGGCGCAGATTTCATCCTCAACATCGCTTGCCTGCTTAAAATAATAATTCTCGCCGCGACAATGATACGCCGCGAGGTTTTCCGTTTCCCCTTTAAGCAGCATGGCGGTCAGCATATTTTCCCGGTTTTCCTGTTCACACCAAGGTGTCTTGGTGCATATTTATAAAGTGACGAATAATTTACCGGCCCGCCCTATTGGTTACTGGCCCTGCTATGCTCTAACCAGCGTTGGATTGTGATTCGGGCTCTGGCGCGGCTTTGGCCGGGGATTCGGGAACCGGCCTGTCGCTTAACTGCGCTATCGCTTTGCGAAATACGTAATATATCTTGCGGATCCGATCGGCTTCCTCCCGGGTTTTCCGGTAGGTCTCCTCGGCCTTGCGTTCCAGGGCCTTGTAGTCCGCTTCGGCTTTTTCCATGTGCGGTCTTATCTGCTCGATAAGCTCAGCAGGTGTTTCATACCGAAACGTCTTCCCGCATATCGTGTTCTGGAATTTCATAAGAGTGCCCCCCCGCTGGACTTGCATCTGGTGGGACCGGTTCCAGGTAAAGCTGCCATTGCGACTCCCATGCTTAATATTTTGGCGGCAATTGCTATATCCTGCCGGTATCGATGCCGAGTTTCCCCCCGGCCGATTCGGGCAGCCATGGCCGGGAACGGTCCCCGGCGGCACAGCCGCCTGGCTGGACCGTGTACGGCGGTGGCCGCATTCCTTGCATAGGCCGGGGGGAAAGGCAGGCGCTTACGGATGTAAGGGCCTGCCTGAGATCCGGGTTTCCTAAATCCGAGCGCTCTCCCGCCGAGATGTCCGATTTCGGTTCGCTTCTCTTCAGAGCAAATGGATGATGCGATGGCAGAATAGATTTTCATTTTCATTGCTCCTGCAATCATGCGGCGTTTTCCCCCATATGGTTTCGCACAGAAAAGATATCTGTTTGCCACGTTTTTGAACAGAACACAGAGTTTATAGAACATGTGTTCCACTAACCTTGTGTTACATACAAAAAAATCCCCATCTGTTAGACTACGTGTGTCTGACTATGATGGAGATTTTTAAGAAAAAACCATTCCGCAGTCATCGCATCCACATCGCTGGAAGTGCGCAGGATTTGGCCCGATGAGCGACATGGCTAGTTATATCGCAAAGTATCTGGCCTTGGGACTGGCGCTCATGCCAGTCCGCCAACGCACTAAAATCCCACGCGTAAAATGGAAACGGTTTATCGACCGGGCTCCGGACGAAACCATGGTTTACGATTGGTTCAGGATTTTCCCGGACGCCAGCATCGCGGCAATCATGGGCCGGGTCTCAGGGAATATACTGGCAGTAGACGTGGATTTCAGGAACGGCGGCGAGGATTCCATGAAGAATCTTGAACTGCCGGAAACATTTACATCTCGAACCGGCGGGGGCGGTTATCACTTCCTGTACCGCTCCGAGGCGACGTTCCAGAAGAAGATCGGAGTTTTCCCAGGCATTGACCTGATAGCCGATGGCGGCTATTGCGTAATGCCGCCCAGCATTCATTATTCAGGTGCCAGATATGAAATCCTCCGTGATCTGCCGATATGTCCGGCTCCGGCATGGCTTACTGACCTGCTGCACACTAAACGGGAACGCGATAACTCCCATCCCATCTTCGCGCCTCTAATCCCGGTCGGCCACAGACACGATTCCATGGTTCGCAGCATAACAAAATATGCGACCGAAACCTTTTACTTTTCTCATCTATGGAAGCGGGCTTACGCGTTAGCTATCAAGTGCTGCGAACCATCCGATGAAGGACCGCTGACCGTAGGAGAGCTTTTCAATATCTGCCTCTGGACCTGGAACAAGGCCCATCCCCATGATCATCTTTTTCACCGGAACGCGTGGAAACTGTTGGCCGGCAGCGCCAGGAACCGGCGTGACATTCGCTTTGGACACGTTGACGCACCAATCCACTCTTTACAACCCAACATCCCAAATATACAACCCAACACCCCAACATCTCAAACCGTTTCTGTATCAGATACCGATACTTATATTAAAAAAATCCTGGGAGGAAATACTGTATGGAAAAAAGACTAATGGACGTAAAGGAGCTGTCGGAGTATATCTCGATGCCGGTGACGACTATCTACACGTATGTCAGCAAGGGCAAGATACCCGCGCGTTGCATCAGGCGCATCGGACGTTCGCTGAAATTCGAAGTCGTGGCTGTGAACCGCTGGGTTACGAAATCACCTGCGATTAAAACCGGTCAGCCAAGGCATAAATGACCGGATTTACTTACCGATATGTGACGATAGACACAAAATAACGGGAGGAGGAATGGAAAAACGGCTGATGAACATCAGTGAGCTCGCTGTTTATCTGGGAACACCCAAAGGCTCCATCTACAAAATGGTGTGCCTGAGACAAATCCCTAAAACATGCATTGTGAAACTTGGGAGAGCCTTGAGGTTTGAAAAAGAACTTGTAGATGACTGGATTAACGAGAAGCGGCCTTTCCAGGAGATTTCGGAACAGCCCTGCGATCGTTAAATTTCAGATATTTGCAAAGGGCTTTCTTGATAATCCAGGATGAGCTTCGCTCTTTCACGATAGACGCATGTTTGAGAGCAGCTTCCAGTTCCGGTGAGATCAAAAAGGAAAAATACCGGTATTTTTTCTCTTGCATGCGGATATTTTGGCTTATATGATACTCTGGTAGCAATATATCCGATTCTGATATAATATATCCATGGCGATATTCAAGAAGCAGGGCGTCTGGTGGATCGACTACTGGGTCGATGGCCGGCGCATACGGGAAAGGATCGGTCCGGCATGGAGCCTCGCCAAGGAAGTGCTGCATAAACGCTTAACTGAAAGGAGCGAACACAAGTTTTTCCCCGAACGCATCGCCAACAACACCACATTTCAGACGATAGCGGATAAATACGCCGAACTGCACGGACAATATCTGCGCTCTCACACATGGAAATGGATTATTCCCAAAATAACAGTAGTCTTCGGCAAGAGAAAACTCAACGACATCAGACCAGGAGAAATCCAACAGTTCTATAACGAAATAGCCAACCGCACCAGCGTGGCCAATGCCACAAGGCATCTGGCGGTTTTCAGCGCTATTTTCAACAAGGCGCTGGCGTGGGGAGATTTTTATGGCAACAACCCCTGCTGCCGTGTAAAAAAAGGACGACAAGCTGCCAACCGTTTGCGTTATCTGACTCTTGGCGAGATAAGAATACTGCTCAAATACGCGCCACCCAGGCTTTATCCCGTCTTGGTTTGCGCCCTGCTGACCGGAATGCGCCGAGGTGAGATACTCAATCTTAAATGGGAACACATAGATTTGGAAAAACACATAATCTACATACTCCAATCAAAATCCGGTAAGCCGCGGGAGATCCCCATGGCAAGCCAACTCCGGGATGAGCTATTAAGTCTGGGTCCAAAGGAGAGTGGGATAATATTCCCCCTCCCAATTGTCATGCTCAGGAGATTTTTCGTGAAGACTCTCAAAAAGGCCGATATCTCGGGCTTTCGCTTCCACGATTTGAGGCATACTTTCGCCAGCCACTACATAATGAGAACACACGACTTGCCCACCCTGCAAGCCATCCTGGGTCATTCAACACCCGCTATGACCATGCGCTACGCGCATTTAAGTAACGGACACTTGGCTGCCAATATGCGGGCATTTGAGACAGGAATATCCGTAAAGCGATTGGCCGAAGTTCAAAATAACACTTCCAGCGAAACCACTGACAGCTGTCCTGTAATTTCGGTAGCGGCACTTTCCCATCCTTAATTTACCCGGTTTTGCGCCACAGCCCCTTAATAATTCAAGGGGATTATACTCAGAGAATTACAGATACAAAATGCCTATAAATAACACTTGGATAGACACCTATATAGACACCAAGCCATTTCAACACTTCCCTGAAAGTGCGAATTATCTAGTATAATTAAGCCTTATTGCGCGGTTAGCTCAGCGGTAGAGCGCCTCTCTTACACAGAGGATGTCACAGGTTCAAATCCTGTACCGCGCACCATTTTCCATCGCGGTAAGCGAGCCAACTGCTTGGCTCGCGTCAGGATTTGAAAGGCGGAGCGTTGTTGAGCCAGCAGGCGAGACAGCGAGCCGGGGTCGCGGGTCCGGGCGAGCGACGGCGAGCCAGGAACCCGTGACAAAATACTGTACCGCGCACCAGTTTTCCTCTTTATATTCCAGATTGGAGCGGGCGACGGAGGCAGCCTTCTGCCGGCCATTTAGGGGTTTAGGGCCGGTAGTCGGAGCGTATCCCTCCGGGACGGCGCGTGAATGTCTGAGGCAAAAAACTTTGCTTTTTTGCCGAGTTCA